>CALWNX010000088.1 GCA_944382925.1 uncultured Clostridia bacterium
GCTAAATTGTAAGATCAGGATGTTTTAGCAGGGGTAACCCCTGCTACAGGAAGAAAAACGCTCAGATTAGCAGGGGCAGCCCCTGCCAGATGATCATTTTTAATAAAATTAGCAGGGGCGCCTGCGAATGGAAAACGCGCGCGAGTCTCTCATTGTTCTTTTGAAACACAGTTTAAGAGAATATCAGCGACTTCAGCAGGCGAAGCGACCATTGCCCAGAAATTTTACTCCTGCCGGCAGAGGCAAAAAACGCAATCTGGCAGGGGCTACCCCTGCCATATTCGGCAAAAATAAAACTTTAGCAGGGTCCCGCCCCTGCCGAATTCAACAAAAAGAACGCTCTGGCAGGAGTAGCCCCTGCCAGAGCGCAGGATTTCCATCAATTTGAGCAGGAGCCATCCGCCTCAGCGCACAGCTCCTGTACCAGCCAGCGCACGATCCTGGCCGTCATGCCCCAGATCACGCGGTCCTGCCAGCGGTAGACCGGGAGGATGTTCTTGCTTTTGCGCCATCTGTAGCCGCGGGAAACCCCCGCCTCCTCGAACGGGAAGGAGCTGACGTCCGTGACGATGTCAGCCTCGTACACGCGCGGCGGATTCTGCACGAAGAAATCAAGCGGCACCGTAAAGAGCTCCGCAACCTCGCTCTCGTCCGGCCGGGCCTGCGAAAGCGCTGCGGCGGGAAGCTCCGCCACAAAAGTGTACAGCGTGTAATCGGCAAAGCCATACAGGGTATCGAATTGTCCCAGCACGTCAAGGCTGCTTGCGGCGATGCCGGTCTCCTCCGCAAATTCGCGCAGGGCGCACTCAAGCGGCGTCTCGCCTTCTTCGATTTTGCCGCCCGGAAAGCAGATGTCGCCCGGCTGGTGCCTGAGCCGGCTCGAGCGCACCTCGAAGAGAAGCGAAAGCTCGCCGCCATCGCCGCGGCACAGCGGAATCATCACACTGAAAAAGCTGTGTCTGCCGAGCGGACGCGGACTGCGCCCCCGCAGTCTGTCTGCGATCCGGCTGATGCTAATATCGATGTTCTTTGTCGTCTCTTTCATATGCTATCACAGGAATGTACTATCACAGGAATATGCTCTCACAGGAAAACACGAGGCGGTGTCTGACACCGCCTCACATATAATATTACAAAGCAAATTTATTTTGAGATCGATCAGTTGAGGATCTCGCAGTCGTCGAAATTAACTCCAATCATCTCTTCTTTCTCGGCGCTGAGGCTTACGACGAAGTCCATGCCGTAATCCTTGGAGATGCTCTTGAGTCTCTCCACGAACTCCGGCAGATCGCCAAGAGAGAAGTCAGCATGCTTGAGGATGCTGTCTATGTAGATGGTCTCAATGTCGTGATCCGAGCTGATGATACCGTACAGGAAACCGATGTACTCGTCGCTGTTGGTGATATGCTCAAAATCTTCCATGCAGATAACTCTGATTCTATATTTCAGATCGTACATCAATCTGTGATTCTTATTGATAAAGATGATGCTGCCCTTGCTCCGCTCTACGGATTCGTTGGCCAGATCGATCATCTGCTTGGTCTTGCCGCTGCCTTTGTGTCCCACTAATAATTTAACCATGGTTATCGCCTCCTGAATAAATTTTGCTTAGCTTGTATTCAATATTCTTTTTTGTATTATACAATAACCACCGGCGCTTTTCAATGGGAAATTATTTTTTTGCCCCGTCTTTATGCGCGGAAGCCGAAAGCCTGAGCTGGCCGCAGGCTCCGTCTATATCGGCGCCCATCTCGCGCCTGATAGTCGCCGGCACGCCGTGACTTTCAAGATAAGCGCGAAACTCTGCGGCCGTGCGCCCCTCCGCCGCCACAAGCCCAGTTTCCTCCACCCTGTTGAGCGGAATGAGGTTGACGTGGCAGAGCATGCCGGAAAGCAGCGAGGCCAGCTTTTGCGCACAGGCCGGCGAGTCGTTGACGCCCCGCACCAGCGTGTATTCAAAGGTCACGCGCCTCGAGGTCAGCTCGCAGTAACGGCGGCAGGCCGGAATCAGCACCGCCAGCGGATACTTGCGGTTGACCGGCATCATGCGGCTCCTGATCTCATCGCTGGGCGCATGAAGGGAAATCGCCAGATTGACCTGCGGAAAATCGCGCGCAAAGCGTTCGATCACCGGCGCCAGCCCGCAGGTGGAAACGGTGATGCTGCGCATGCCGAGATTGCGCCCGGCTTTATCGTTCATGTTGCGGATAAAGGCGGCCAGATTGTCATAGTTATCGAACGGCTCGCCCGTGCCCATGACCACGATGTGGTTAACCGTCTGCCCGCTTTCACGCTCCACAGCCAGAAGCTGCTCGGCCATTTCTCCGGCGGTAAGCCCGCGCGCCAGGCCGCCGATCGCCGAGGCGCAGAAGGCGCAGCCCATGCGGCAGCCGGCCTGCGAAGAAACGCAGACCGTGTTGCCGTACTTGTATTTCATCAGCACGCTCTCGATGGCGTTGCCGTCCGTCAGACGGAAGAGATACTTGCGCGTGCCGTCAAGGCGCGATATTTGTACGCGTTCAGGTTCGAGCACGCCCGCGTGGCAGCCGGCTTCCTTGAGCTTTTCGCGCAGGGCCAGGGAAAGATTGGTCATTTCGTCGATGCTGCGCGCGCTTTCGCCGCCGCTGCGGTAGAGCCAGGAATATATCTGTCCGGCCCGAAACGGCTTTTCGCCCAGGGCAGCAAGCAGCTCTTTTAGTTCATGCAGTTGCAGATCCTTAAGATTTTTCATCAGTCCACATCGTACCTGGCCAAAATAGCGGCCGGGGTTTTTCTCATCGTGTTAAAAACAGGTATCAGTCCCACCGCCGCGTTGAAGGCGTAGACGATGACGATCGCCCCGCCTACGACCAGCGGATTCAGCGCGAAGCTGGCGGTGAGAAATTCGATCTGACACAGGTGATATAATATATATGACATCACGGCTATGCCCGCCAGGCTGCTGACCGTGGTGATGGCAAAGATCTCGCCGAGGAACATCTTATATATGTCTGTCTTCTTGACGCCGATCGCCCGGTAAATGCCGATCTCCTTGATGCGCGAAAGGAAGGACGAGCGCGTCATCAGCAGGATTTCGATCAGGGAAATGGCCAGCACCACCAGGCCGGCGGCAACCGCGCTCCTGACAGAAGTGCTCCGCTCGTTCAGATAAGCCTCACGCTCGCTCTCATAAGCGGAGACGGCCTCAAAGTTTTCTTCCTTCAGTCCGGCTGCGGCGGCAGCGGCATCTTTCGGCGCGACCGTAAAGCCTTTGGCCTCTTCAAGTATAGCATACTTGATTGTCTGCTCGCTGACAAGCAAAACCTGCACGTTGTCAGGGCTTTCGTAGTAGCCCGAAACCTTCAGCCTGTGTCCGGCCACCTTATCCTCAAGCTCGCTGCCCAGCGGGTGCTCGGCGGCTTCTGCGCGCGGAATCAGGACCTCGTATAACTCCTGCGGCAGCTCGCCGCCTGCGAGCGTGTATGCGCCCGCATAAGTGCGGTAGTCGTACATGTTTTTCCCTGCTTCTTCATATATGTCCTGATAAACGTCTTCATCGGCAAGGCTGGCATAGATCATATCCGTAAACAGGGCCGGGTCAGCATAGATGAGCGGCTGCGTCTTGTCCGTGATGCCGACGATGGTAAAATCGCGCATCCCGTCCAGCCTGAGCGTCTGCCCCAGCATCTGCTCCGCGCTGTCGATTCCCACCTGCACAGTCTGATTGCCGGCCAGCAGCCTCTGAAGCGAAAGCAGATCTACTACCAGCTCATACTGGTTCTGCGGCAGGCGGCCGTAGATCAGCTCCTCTTCGCTCAGATCGGCAACATCGGTCAGGTCGCCGCTGACGTAATCGCAGGCGTTTTGCGTCTGATAGTAAAAATCAAGATCGAAGCGCAGCCTCACCTGCGCCGAGCCCGGAAACAAATGCGAAACGGAAGCGAGCTTTTCGCAGCGTTCGTAAGAAGCGATGTCCACCTTCAGCGCTTCGACTGCAAGATAGTCCCGGTTGCCGCCGATAAAGTCTTCATCCCTAACGTCGAGGGCCGCATAGATGCTGCTGAGAGCATAGGTGATGAACACGCCCGCCAGCAGAAAGCCGGCCAGCAGCAGCTTTTTCATCAGCGGGTATGAGGCTATCTTGCGAAAGCCTCTGATCAGGGACGGGCCCAGGCCGATGATCGAGCTGTAGCGCTCCTTGAGCGAGGTGTCCGCCACCTGGTCGAAATCGAAGCGATAGTCCTCGTACAAGCTCTTGTCGATCTCCCGGTAATGATCGTCGACGAATTCGAGCGCCGAATTCTGATCGACCACCTCGACGCGCCGCTCGTCGCAGGACTTGATATATATGTTGCCATTTTTGACTACGATCGTGACCGCGGCCTTGTCATCCTCGCCGCCGTAAAAATCGACCTTGACCGAAGCGCCCGCCGCCTGCTCGTGCTTGGCAAAATCGCGCAGATAAAGCTTGTTGTCGAGGCGGTAATCGAGGTTGTCGTCCGTCCTGTTCTCGTAATCGGCTGTCACGCGGCCATCCTTAAGCTCGATCACGCGCGAAGCGTAGAAGCGCGCCAGCTCCGTCTCGTGCGTCACCAGCACCACCAGCCGGTCGCGGGAGATCGCCTTGATGATGTTCATGATCTCGATCGTGTTGGCGCTGTCGAGATTGCCGGTCGGCTCGTCGGCGATGATGATGCGCGGATTCTTCACCAGCGCCCGGGCAATGCCCACTCGCTGACGCTCGCCGCCTGAGAGCATATCCGCCAGGCGGTTGCGGTAGCGATAAAGGCCCAGCCTTTCGAGGATATAATCGCAGCGCTTCTTGATCTCAGCTTCATCGCGCACACCGATCATCTTCAGCACCATGGCCACGTTTTCGTAGACGGTCATGCTGTCAACAAGCTTGTAATCCTGAAATATATAGCCGATATTGAGATTGCGCAGCTCGTCGACCCGCGCAGCGCGCCGTCCCGTCAGCTTCCGGTCGTCGATAAAGATGGCGCCGCTGTCTATGCGGTCCAGTCCGCCGATGGCGTTAAGCAGCGTGGTCTTGCCCGAGCCCGAAGGCCCCAGCAGCGCTACCAGGCCGGTATCGGCCAGCTCCAGAGTAGTATCGTTGATCACATGGATCTGATTTTTCTTTCCCCGGTTGAAAAATTTGTTTACCTTCTCAAGCCTGATCATCTGCTACGCCTCCTCTCTGTAGGTATTCATCACCGAATCGCGGAAAAGCTTGCGAGCGAAGCGGTGCGAGATCAGATACGACATCGCCAGAATGATCGCATAGATCAGCGCGTAATCCCCCGCGCCCAGATAGGTCGCCATCTCGCAGAGAGACTCTTGCGTGATCACGCCGGCAGAGGCCAGCAGCATCACCGCCATGAACAGCGCATAGGCAAGCGTCGCCGTCAGCATCAGCTCGATGTCCAAAAGCAGTTTGGAAATGCGGCGCGAGGCCCCCAGCATGCGCAGCGTCGTGTAATAGGCGTTGCGCGACTTGAGCACGATGCGGATGATAAAATACGAAATAAAGAAAAGCGTGATGACCAAAAGCGCCAGCATGAAGGTCTTGAGCAGATTGATCATCTGCACGAGCTCGCCGCCGTCCCGGTTGAGAGCCTCCCGCATCGGCAGTGCCGTAAAGCCCAGCTTCTCAAGCGCGGAGGCCGTCTCGTCGAGCTTGTGCACATCCTTTACGTACACAGAGCTCTGAAAGAAGCCCTTGTCGACCAGCGCCTCATATTCACTGTCGTTGACGTAGATCGCTCCCTCGGCGGCCTGATTGTATTCAAGCCCCGTCAGCTCCCGGAAGTTAAACTTGTTGTAGGTCCTGCTGACGGTGAGGCTGAGCTGATCGTGGTTGTAGATGCTGTCCGCGCTGATCTCAAGCTCCTTGCCCACCGCCAGGCCGTCCTGCGTGTAGTCAGCCAGCATGCTGCTGACATAGGCCTCGCCGGCCGGAACCGCAGCGCACGGGGTCACGCGGAACATGGGATCATATGGCTCGGACTGATAGTACTGCCCCGCAAAGAGCGTGCGCACGTTGTTGTTTTCCATCGCCACCTTGTATCTGAGCTTGTCGAGCACCTCTTCGCCGGCGTAAAGGATGTCGCCGGAGCCTGCTTCCTCTGCCGGCAAAACGGCGATGCCCACGATCCTGAGCGGATCCTCGGTGATGAGATTGCCTTCGTCGTCGTAGCTTTCCAGATAGAAATCGCGCTCTAAAATCAGCGGAAGATTTTCCTCGCTCAGCGCATAATCGTTTTCCGTGCTCACCAGCACGATCTCGCCCTCGTTCTGCGGCAGACGTCCGGCCGCAAGCTCGCCGCGGAAATATTTAACGTCCTGAAAGCTTCCGTAGAAGAAGAACATGTAGTCCGCGTCCGTGACCGGCGTCGCATAGTCGACCAGCGTATCGTCGCGCACCACGCGCTCCACGTTGTTAAGCGCCTCGACAGCGGCAAACTCGTCTTCTGCGATCACCGAGCGGTCCTGCTTGTTGATGACTATGCGCTTATCGCTGGTGTCGGTAAAAAAGTCGCTGTAGCCATAGAGGCTCTCTTCGTAGGCCATCTTCTCAAAGGAAGAATATGTCCCCGCCACAGAAGAGACGACGAAGAGAAACACGGCCAGAATCAGCAGGAACTTGGCCGGAATGTTAAAGGCGTTGCGCGTCCCCAGCCTAAGGCGCCCGCCCGGCGTTATATCGCGGTAATGATGGCCGCTTTCGTTTTCCTCAGCCTGTGGCTTTTGCAGCGTCTTATCCTCGAGGATCTTGCCGTCGTGCATCTTGATCAGACGGGTGGCGTATTTTTCCACCTGCTCCAGATTGTGCGTGACCACGATCACCAGCTTGTCTTTGGCGATCTCGCTCAGAAGCTTCATGACCTCGCCGGCCGCCTTGCTGTCGAGGTTGCCCGTCGGCTCATCGGCGGTGATGATGGGCGTATCCTTGGCCAGCGCCCGGGCGATCGCCACCCACTGCTTCTGGCCGCCGGAAAGCGTGGCGCATTTGGTGCCGGCAAAATCCGCAAGCCCCACGCGCCTGATGATCTCCATCACCTTTCCGCGGACGTCCTTTCGCTTTTCCCCGCTTAGAAGCAGCGCCAGCTCCACGTTCTGATAGACCGTGTAGCTGTTGACCAGATTGAAATTCTGAAAGATATTGCCCACGTAGCGGCGCCTGTACTCCTCGAAGTCGGCTTCGTTGTAATGGCTGGTCTCCTGACCGTTTATATACATCTCGCCTTCCTCGTAGGTGTCAAGGCCCGACAGCACGTTGAGCAGGGTGGATTTGCCGCTGCCCGACTCGCCGGTGATGACCACGAACTCTCCCAGGGAAAGCTTGAGGTTCACGCGCGAAAAGCCGCTGGCGATCACACCCTTGCTGTAATAAAACTTCGATACGTTTTTCAGCTCTAACATACAGTACCCCTTTTGAAATAAATCAATTCAACCTATAAAAGAAGTGTACCACATAGCGTGGTACACTTCAATACTCTGCTGCTATTTTTAACCTGCGCTTAAGAAATCCTTAAGACGGCAGTTTTTCTACGTTGATGCCGGTCTTGTGGCCGTTGAGGTCGTACTTGTCCACCGCCGCGCCGAAATCCAGCCGCAGGGCGAGGGTTTCCTTCATGATGTAGTCGCGGTACGCGGAGATCGCCTTCTGCACGGCCTCATCGCCTTCCACGGTGATGGCGATGTTGTCCATCATCTCAAAGTCCTTCTGCTTACGCAGCTGCTGCACCTTGGAAATGAGCTCTCTGGCCAGGCCCTCGTCGATCAGCTCATCCGTCAGCGCCGTGTCGAGGATCGTGAAGACGTTGTTTTCCATGCCCACAGCAAAGCCCTCCTTGGCGCTGATCCTGATGTCGAGGAAGTCCTTGGTGATCGCTACTTCCTCGCCGTCCAGCGTCATCATCACCTGTCCGTCCTGCTCGACGGCGGCGATCAGCTCCTTGGCGTTAGCAGCGGCTACAGCGGCGCCAAAGGCTTTGATCCTGGCGCCCAGCACCGGACCGGCGGCCTTGAAATTAGGCTTCAGCGACAGATCCATATATTTGTCGAGATCCTGCTCGAAAACCACCTTCTTAACGTTGAGCTCTTCCATGATCAGCGGCGTGAGGTCAGCGATCAGAGCCTCGTACTTGCCGTCCACCAGCACCTCAGAAAGCGGCTGTCTGACCTTGATCTTTTCCTTCTCGCGGGTGCCTCTGCCCAGCGTCACCAGCGTGCGCACCAGATCCATTCTCCGCTCGACGTCTTCGTCGATCAGAGAAAGGTCGGCCTTTGGAAAATATGCCGTGTGCACGGTGTCCGCTCCGGTGAGGTTTACGTAGATCTCATCGGATATGAACGGCGCGATCGGCGCGATCATCTTGGCCACGCCTACCAGCACCTCATAGGTAGTGGCGTAAACGCTCTGCTTGTCCTGGCTCATTTCCTCGGCGTAGAACCTTCTTCTCGCCCTCCTGATATACCAGTTGGACAGATCCTCGTTGACGAACTCGTTGATGGCGCGTACAGTCCGCATGTGATCGTACTGGTCCATGTATTCGGTGACAGATGCGATCAGGCGGTTGTACTTGCTGATGATCCAGCGGTCGAGCTCCGGCCGCTCTGCATAGGCGACCTGCAGGCTGCCGGCGTCGATGTCGTCCTGGTTGGAATAGAGGATGAAGAAGTTATATACGTTCTTCAGCGTGCCGAAGAATTTGCTCACCACGTCCTTGAGGCCTTCCTCGTCGAACTTGGTCGGCGTCCAGGCCGGGGAAACGCTGAGCAGGTACCATCTGGTGGCGTCGGCCCCGTACTTGTCGAACAGCTCAAACGGCGAGACGGTATTGCCTCTTGATTTGGACATCTTCTTGCCGTCCTTGTCGAGGATCAGATCGTTGACCAGCACGTTCTTGTACGGCGAACGTCCCATGATGAAGGTGGAAATCGCCATCAGCGAATAGAACCAGCCTCTGGTCTGGTCGATGCCCTCGCAGATAAAATCGGCTGGGAACAGCTTCGTTTCCAGATCGTCCTTGTGCTCGAACGGATAGTGCCACTGGGCAAAAGGCATCGCCCCGGAATCGAACCAGCAGTCCATTACCTCCGGGATCCTCGTCATCGGCTTGCCGCAGACAGGGCATTTGAGATGAACGTCGTCCACGTACGGCCTGTGCAGCTCGATGCTCTCGTCTATCGGCTCGATAGCCTTCTCGGCCAGCTCGCGGCGCGAGCCTACGCACTCCAGATGGCCGCACTCGCATCTCCAGATCGGGATCGGCGTGCCCCAGTATCTCGTCCTGGAGATCGCCCAGTCCTTAACCTCCTCCAGCCAGTTGCCGAAGCGTTTTTCGCCCACATAAGGCGGGAACCAGTTGACGGTGTTGTTGTTGGCCACGAGCTGATCCTTGAGCTTGCTCATGGCGATGTACCACGACGGCTTGGCGTAGTATACCAGCGGCGTGCCGCAGCGCCAGCAGTGCGGGTAGTTGTGCTCCATCTTTTCCTTGGCGAAGATCTTGTTGTCCTGGGCCAGATATTTGATGATCTCTACGTCGAGGCCCTCTTCCATGACGAAGTGACCCTTCCACGGCGTATCGGTGTAACAGCCTCTCTCATCAACCGGCTGCACTACCGGCAGGTCGTACTTGCGGCCGCACTGATAGTCGTCCTCACCGAAGGCCGGAGCCGTATGCACGATGCCGGTGCCGTCCTCGGTGGAAACGTAGTCCATGCAGGTGACGAAGAAAGCCTTCTTGTCCGGCTTTACGAACGGCATCAGCTGTTCGTATTCGACGTATTCGAGGTCGCGGCCCTTCATCTGGGCGAGCACCTCGTATTTGCCGGCGCCCAGCACCTTGTCGGCCAGATTCGCGGCCACGTAGAAGACGTTGCCCTCATCGTCGCCGCCAAGCATCCTGGCCTTGACATAGTCGACGTCAGGTCCGACGGTCAGCGCCACGTTGGAAGCCAGCGTCCACGGCGTCGTCGTCCAGGCGAGGAAATATTCGTTGTCGGCGTCTTTTCTCTTGAATTTAACGGTCAGGGTGTTGACCTTGACCATCTTGTAGCCCTGCGCTACCTCGTGCGAAGCAAGGCCCGTTCCGCAGCGCGGGCAGTAAGGCAGGATCTTGTGCCCCTCGTAGATGAGGCCGGCGTCAAAGAACTGCTTGAGGATCCACCAGCCCGTCTCGATGTAGTTGTTGTCGAGCGTGATGTAAGGGTTGTCAAGGTCGACCAGATAGCCCATGCGCTCGGACATCTCCCGCCACATGCCGGTGTAGGTGAAGACGGATTCGCGGCACTTCTGGTTGAATTCCTTGATGCCGTATTTTTCGATGTCCTGCTTGCCGGACATGTTGAGCTGTTTTTCTACTTCTATTTCTACCGGCAGTCCGTGCGTGTCCCAGCCGGCCTTTCTGTTAACCTGATAGCCCTGCATGGTCTTGTAGCGGCAGACGGAATCCTTGAGCGTCCTGGCCATCACGTGATGGATGCCCGGCTTGCCGTTGGCCGTCGGCGGTCCTTCGTAAAAGATGAACGGGGTCGCGCCCTCTCTGGCGTCCACGCACTTTTGCAGCAGATCCTCCTGCTTCCACTTTTCGACCTGCTCGTTTTGCACCTCTGCGACAGGCTTTTCCGATAACTTCTTGAACATCGTTTTTTCTCTTGCTCCTCTCTTGAATTAAAAAAGCGTCCCTAAATCGACATCTACATTTGTCGATTTAGGGACGATCATTTCATAACCGCGGTACCACCCTAGTTGCCAACGCCCTTACAGGATATGGCCTCTCATTAAGTGATCAGGCTCCGGAGTGATATTTGCTTCTCAGGCCTCACCACCGCCCTCTCAGCCTCTGAGGCGGCTCTCTGTAAGGTTCTTACGCCCGGCTACTGGTTCCTTCAACGCCTTTTAAAGTAAAATTGTCCTGTATTATTTTACTTTGAAAGCGGCGAAAAGTCAAGCATGAGTTTTGCTTGCAATAGTCTGTGTTTATGCTAAAATTATAACAAAAGCATCTTGCCAATTTCTGGCCATGGTCGTCAAAAATCAGCTGGGCGGAGACTTCGCCGATCTGAACGAGACCGAATGCTGATGCACTGAAGGAATATGCCTCGGCTTATGTCGACGTTATGGATCAAAGACTGGCAGGAAGCCTTCAGTGCCCAGACCACGGATAATCCTGTTTCAACTTACTCAATCATCAAAAACTGGGAGGCAGAGCAATAAGGTGTTTGAAAAATACGTAGAACAGGCGCTCAGCATTTTCAACTATGTCGACAGCATCGTGCTCACCGACGCGCGCGGCATCATCAGATACTTTCATACCAACCGGCAGGACATTAACATGCTCGACAACTCGCAGGTGATCGGCAAGCATATTCTGGAAATGTACGCCAATCTGACGGCGGAAAGCAGCACGATCCTCAAAGTCCTGCGCAGCGGCCAGCCGGTGCTGAACAAGAAGCAGGAGCTCGTCAATATCCACGGCGACCGCATCAGCGCTATCACCAGCACGCTGCCGATCGAAGAAAACGGCCGTATCATCGGCACGATGGACGTCTCCAGCTACGCCGCCGAACCGCTCGCCCCGCCGCACCGGCTCACCTGCAGCCGGCAGCGCCTCTATACCCTGGCAGACATCGTCACCATCGACGGACGCATGAACGAGCTGAAGGAAAACATCCGCAAGGTGGCCAAGACTTCTTCGGCCGTGATGCTCGCCGGCGAGACCGGCACCGGCAAGGAACTGGCCGCCCAGTCTGTTCACACCAGCAGCGGACGCAAGGGCCGCTTTATCTCGCAGAACTGCGCCGCCATCCCCGCCACCCTGATGGAAAGCATCCTCTTCGGCACCAAAAAAGGCAGCTTCACCGGCGCCGAGGACAGCCCCGGCCTCTTTGAGCTGGCCGATGGCGGCACGCTCTTCCTCGACGAGATCAACTCGATGGAGCATTCCGTGCAGGCCAAGCTGCTCAGAGCCGTCGAGGAAAAAGCCGTCACCCGCCTGGGCGGCAGCAAGCCAGTCCGGGTCGACGTCAAGATCATCTCTGCCGTCAACGGCGGCACGGAAAATCTGCGCCCCGACCTGCTCTACCGCCTCAACACGGTGACGCTTGAGATTCCGCCGCTGCGCGAGCGCATCGCGGACATCGGTCCCCTGTCCAAGCATTTTATCGGCGAGTTCAACGCGCTCATGAACCGCGACATCATCGATCTGAGCGAAGAGGTGTACGACCTCTTTTCCCATTACGACTGGCCGGGCAACGTGCGCGAGCTGCGCAACATCATCGAAAGCGCCTTCAACCTCAGCGAAGGCCGCTTTATCGGCAAGGCTGCCCTGCCTGCTTATCTCACGCAGCGCAGCTATCTGCGCTCGAGCGGCTACAGCTCGGCGCTTCAGCGCGGGCTCAAAGCGGCGCTGTCAGACATCGAACGCGAAATTATCGCCGAGGCGCTGCGGCAAAGTCCAAGCCGCGCCGAGGCCGCCCGCCGCCTACACCTCTCCAAGCAGGCCTTTCAGTACAAGCTGGATAAATACGGTCTGTAAACGCAAGCATCGGCGTATCATTACAACATGCGGTCAAAATTTTTTGCCTAGTCAAAAAATTTTGACTTCTTTTTGTCTTCTTTTCTCCTGTTTTCGCCCTTTCGCTTCTGGCATGCTACTTGCTTTGTATTAAATTGCAAAGACGGCGCAGCTTTCCTGCGCTCAATAATGCGCTCAGTAAGGAGGACGAAAAAATGAAAATCGGCATGCCAAAAGAAATCAAAGAAAACGAATACCGTGTCGCCATCGTGCCGCACAATATCAGCAAACTGACGGCTTCCGGCCATGAGGTTTACGTAGAAACCGGCGCCGGCCTGGCCGCGGGCTTTACCGACGAGCAATACGTTCAGGCGGGCGCCAGAATCCTGCCGGACGCGGCTTCCGTCTACAAGGCCGGCGATATGATCGTCAAGGTCAAGGAAATCCTGCCGCCGGAATTTCCTTTGCTGGAAGAGCGCCATACGATCTGCACTTACATCCACTCGGCCAACAGGCTGCCGCAGACTGAAGCGCTGCTCAAAGCCAAGGTGGTGGCTTTCGCCTATGAGGACGTCAAGGATGAACAGGGCGGCTTTCCGCTGCTGGAGCCGATGAGCAGGCTGGCCGGCGAGACCGGGCTTTTGACAGGTCTTTTCTATTCCTTCACCACGCACGGCGGCAGCGGCAAAATCGTCTGCGGCAATCCGGGCATCAGACCGATGAAGATCGTCATCTTCGGCGCCGGTCATGTCGGCATCGGCGCGGCCCGTCTGGCGCACAAGCTCGGCGCGGACGTGGTGCTGATGGACGTCAATATCAAGCAGCTTGAGCTCGTCTCGGATCAGATCATCCCCGGCATCAAGACGGTCTTCTCCACGCACGACAATATCGTCGCGGAGATCCGGGACGCCGACATTGTCTTCAACTGCGTCAAGTGGTTCCCGGGCCTGACGCTGATCAGCCGCGACATGCTCAAGGGCATGCAGAAAGGCTCCCTCATCGTCGACATCGACGCCGAGCCGGGCGGAGCAATCGAGACCTGCCGCTACACCACGCATGAAGATCCGCTCTACGAGGTGGACGGCATCAGGCATATCTGCATCGCCAATCTGCCGAGCTCCGTCGCCAACACCGCTTCGCAGTCGCTTTCCAACGCGACCATCCCTTATATCCAGGAAATCGCCGACAAGGGCTGGAAGCAGGCTGCGCTCGACAACGGCCGCCTGATCTACGGGCTGGACTTTGTCAAGGGCTACCTGACCTTTAAGGATACGGCGGAAGCCTTCGGCCTTGAGCTGACGCCGAAGGAAAAGATTTTCGAAATGTTTTAAGCTTGCTTTTTCTGTCATTTCATAATATAATCTTGGTTAATACTCTGCTAAAAAAGGAGAAATGAAATGACACAGATCGGAAGCATAATCAGCAGCATCAGCGGTTACATGTACAGCTACATACTCATCGCTCTGCTGATCGCTGCAGGCTTATACTTTTCGCTGCGTACAAAATTCGTACAGCTGCGGCTGTTCAGAGAATCTATCCGCATCATCACCGAGCCGAAGAAGGATCGCGATTCGATCTCTTCGTTTCAGGCGCTGATGGTCTCCACCGCTTCCCGGGTAGGCACGGGCAACATCGTCGGCGTTACCGGCGCGATCCTGGCCGGCGGCCCGGGAGCGGTCTTCTGGATGTGGCTGATCGCCATGCTGGGCGGCGCCACGGCTTTCGTCGAGTCGACGCTGGCGCAGATATATAAAAAGAGAGGCGCGGACGGCTTCTACGGCGGCCCGGCCTATTACATCAAGCAGGCGCTCAGGTCTCCGGCGCTGGGCGGCGTGTTCGCCGTCTTTCTGATCCTCACCTACATGGGCGGCTTCAACGCGCTGGCTTCCTTCAATCTGGCGGACTTCGCCAAAGCCTACGTTCCATCTGAAAACGCTACTCTCATCATCGGCGTTGTCGTAGCCGTGCTCTCGGCGATCGTCATTTTCGGCGGCGGCAAGAGAATTTCCAGAGCTACTCAGGTCATCGTGCCGATCATGGCTATCGGCTACATCGCCGTCGCTCTGATCGTGATGGCTCTCAATATTTCCGCTCTGCCGGGCGTCATCGGCAGCATCTTTGCACAGGCTTTCAGCTTCACCTCGGCGGCGGGCGATCTCTTTGGCGCCACGATCATGAACGGCATCAAGCGCGGCCTCTATTCTAACGAGGCCGGTATCGGTTCTGCGCCAAACGCCGCGGCTTCGGCGGATGTTTCCCACCCTGTCAAGCAGGGACTGGTGCAGATGCTTTCTGTCTTCATCGACACGCTGCTGATCTGTTCGGCGACAGCCTTCATGGTTCTGTGCAGCGGGGTGGATCCGGCTCCTTACATCGATGAAGCCGGCAACACCATGAACGGCGCCTATATCCAGGACGCCCTGGGTGCAAACTTCGGCGCTTTCGGCGGCATCTTCATCACGGCGGCGCTGGCGATCTTCGCCTACACCACCCTGGTGGGCAATTATTTCTACGCGGAAATGAACATCAGCTACATCTACAAAAATGCGCTCGGCAACAAGCCGTTCATGTTCTGCTACCGCCTGATCGCCGTGATCGTGATCTTCGTCGGCGCGCAGTTCAGCGCCAGCCTGGCCTGGGACACGGCTGACGTGCTGATGGGCTGCATGGCCCTGATCAACGTGCCTGTGTGCGTCATTCTCGGCAACACCGCCTTTAAGGCGCTCCGCGATTACACCGATAAGAAGCGCCAGGGCCGGCCGCTCGAATTCAAGGCCGCTGACATCGGCCTCGACAAGACCGAGTGCTGGCAGTAGATTGCAGCGGGCGCGGCCGGAGCGATCCGGCCGCGGGTGCGGTTTGGCTGGGACAAGGATTTTCCCGCAAAATGATCAAAAACAGCCCCGCAAGAAAAGAGAGGACAAGATTTTATCCTCTATCTGGCAGAAAGGATCGGCGTAAGGGAATTTTCCCGCTGATCTGAGAGCGAGCAAGCCGAAAAACAAGATGCATCCTGCCAAAATGAGCTCTGCGAGCCCCGGTTTTATTCTTCAGACCGCAAGGAAAAGACAATCGAGGGAAAAATCTTGTCCTCTGTTCCCTCAGCATACAGTTTTAAAAGAGCAAGAGGAGAAAATCCTGTCCTCTGGTTCTTACAGCGTAGCTTTGCCGCGGCGGGCGGAGAATGTCCCGCCGTTTTTTATTGCTGTCACAATTTTGCGCCGGCGGACATATCAATAAGAGAGTCTGTCTGCGGAGGATTGTCATGAGCTACTACGACGAAAGGATCGGCGCCGCTTTTGCGCGGGCCCAAGAGATCAGCACCAGAGAGCATGCGAAGATCGTCTTTTTCAGCGACTGCCACCGCGGCTGCGGCACCTGGAACGACAGCTTTCTGCCCAACAAGACGCTTTATCTGGCGGCGCTGAACTATTATCTGCAAAACGGCTTCACTTACGTGGAAGCCGGCGACGGCGATGAATTGTGGGAAAACCGCGACCTGGCCCGCATCTGCGAAATCCACAGCGACGTCTTTGCCCTGCTGGCCAGATTTTATTACGAAGGGCGCTTCTTTATGCTCTATGGCAATCACGACAGGGTAAAAGCGCGCAAGGCTGCAGCGGCCGGCGGCCGGGCCTTCCCCTTTTCCGCTCCCTGCCTGCAGTCGCTCATCATCAGAACGGCGCACGAAAGCCAGGACCTGTATGTGCTGCACGGCCATCAGGCGGACCTCTTTAACGACCGGCTCTGGCCTCTGGCCCGCTGGCTGGTCCGCTACCTCTGGAAGCCGCTGGAGCTTGCGGGCTTCAGGGATCCCACCAGCGCCGCGCGCAACTACAGGAAAAGTCGCGCCGTCGAAAAGAGGCTTTCCGCCTGGGCCGAGGATCACGGCAAGAATCTGCTGGCCGGCCACACTCACCGTCCCATCCTGCCGCCCGTCGGGGCGGCGGGATATTTTAACTGCGGCTCCTGCGTCCATCCAAACGGCATCACCTGTATCGAGCTTATGAGCGGACAGCTCTCGCTGATCAGGTGGGAAGAATGCGTCAACGAAAGCAACGCGCTCTACGTCTGCCGCCGCCTTCTCTACGGCCCGCGCTGGCTGTGATTTTCACCGCCTTTTGGCCTCTTGCCTTGGGCCTCTTGACTTTGCGCGCAAACGCGGTATAATATTCAGAGTGAATATGAGAATTTTTCTCATTTTGGCACAGGAGGTCAACATGGCGACATATCAGACAGAACAGAAAAGAGAGCTGCTGGGCTTTCTCCGCCGCAACAGCCAGCGCGCCTTTACGATCGAGGAGCTGCTGGCCGGCATGAAGGCCGATCCTCTCTGCTCATGCCCGCCGGGCAAAAGCACGCTTTATCGCCTGATTCCCCGCCTGCTGGCAGAAAACACGCTGCGCCGCTTCCCCGCCGTGCCCGCTGCGGACGGCCTTGCAGGGCGCAAGGCTACTTATCAGATACTGGGCGGCAGCAGCTGTCACTGTCACGTACATTTGAAATGCTCAGCCTGCGGGCGGCTCTTCCATGCCAGCGACGAGCTGACGGAAAAGCTGAAGGACGTCTTTGCCGGCAGCGAGGGCTTTGCGCTCGACGCCGAAGAAACCATCATCTACGGACGCTGCCGCAGCTGCGCAAAAAAGGAGAAATAATTTGCAGCATAAAAATATAAAAAAATATATCTTCTTTCCGCTGCGGACAGCCCTGCTGGCGCTCCTAATTGTGGCCCTGCCGGCCATGTCCCTGACCGCCTGCGCGCGCGAGCCGGCAGAGGCGCAGGATGACAGGCCCGTCATTGTCTGCACAAGCTTTTCCGCCTACGACTGGGTGCAGAACATCCTCGGCGTAAGAGCCGGCGACTGGCAGCTTGACAGGATCAACGATAAGGGCGCGGACATGCACAGCTATCAGCCCTCTGCCCGGGATATTGCCGCTATCACAGGCTGCGACCTTTTGGTCTATACCGGCGGCCTTTCCGAGGAATGGCTCCTCGAGCTGACCGGCCCCGAAAGCGGCTTCACCGGCCGGGTATACAGCCTGATGGCCGCAGAAACAGCCCCCGGCCACGATCACGACCATCACGAGGGCGAGGTCTGCGAGCTCGACGAACACATCTGGCTCTCGCCGCAGAACGCTCTTGGCTACTGCCGGGAGCTGGCGGAGGTCATCGCCGCGCTCGATCCGGAGCACAGCCGGGAATACCTAGGCAACGCCGCAAGCTACCTGGAAAAACTTACAGCGCTCGACGAAGAGTACCGGCAGGTGATCGCCTCCTGCCCCGGCGACAGCCTCATCTTTGCCGACCGCTTTCCTTTCATCTATCTGGTGGAAGATTACGGCCTTTCATATTACGCCGCCTTTCCGGGCTGCTCGGCCGAAACAGAGGCCAGCTTTGCTACTATAATCGAGCTGGCGGACAAGCTTAACGAGCTCGAAAGCGACGCGCTCATCATTACCGAGCACAGCAGCGACGATATTGCCCGCGCCATCATCAACGCCGACGGACGGGATGACGTTGCCGTATACGAAATGAACTCGCTTCAGTCCGTCAGCCAAAAGGACGTCGCCGGCGGGCTCACATACCTGGGCGCGATGGAAGAAAACCTCCGCGTCATCGCCAAAGCACTGAACTGAAAAGCACTGAACTGAAAGGAAGAACAGATGCGACTTCTGACCTGCAAAAATCTCGACATCGGCTATCACGACGGCCTCGTGGCTCGGGACATCAATTTCCACATCGACGAGGGCGACTACCTCTGTATTCTCGGCGAGAACGGCTCCGGCAAGACCACGCTGATGAAGACCATTCTCGGCCTCACTCCGCCCATTGCCGGGGAAATAATCTTTGCCGGCGGCCTTATTGCCCGGGAAATCGGCTATATGCCCCAGCAGACCCTCCTGCAGCGCGATTTCCCCGCTTCCGTGTGGGAAATAGTGCTTTCCGGCACGCTGGGGAAGAGCGCCGGTCAAGGCGTGCAACGCTTTTTCTACTCGGCGGAGCAGAAAAAAACAGCCGCTGCCAATATGCAGCGGCTGGGGATCAAAGACCTGGCCGGCAAATGCTACCGCGACCTTTCCGGCGGGCAAAAGCAGCGCGTCCTGCTGGCCAGAGCTCTCTGCGCCGCTTCCCGCATGCTGCTTCTGGACGAGCCGGCCGCCTCGCTTGATCCAAAGGCCACGGAGGAGCTGTATGTAAATATCAAAAAACTCAACGATGAGGGGCTTTCCATCATCATGATCACGCACGATCTGGCCGCGGCCCGCGCTTACGCCAACAAAACGCTCACCATCGGAAAGGACATCGTTTTTCATGAATGACATCATCAATCAGCTGACAACATATTTTTCCTATCCCTTCGTCAGATACGCCTTTATCGCCGCGATCCTCATCGCCCTGTGCTCCTCGCTCCTGGGCGTGATTCTGGTGCTGAAGCGCTTTTCCTTTATCGGTGACGGCCTTTCGCACGTCGCCTTCGGCGCCATGGCTATCGCCGCCATCCTCAGCCTTACCAACGAGATGCTTCTGGTGATGCCCGTAACCGTGCTCTGCGCCATCCTGCTGCTCAAGCAGAGCCAGGCTGCCTCCGGCGTCAGAGGCGACGCCGCCCTGGCCATGCTTTCCGTGGGCGCAATGGCGGTCGGCTACCTGCTTTTGAACATTTTTTCCACCTCCGCCAACATCTCCGGCGACGTCTGCAGCACGCTCTTCGGCTCCACCTCGATCCTCACTCTCAGCCGCACGGATATTCTGGTCTGCGTGGTCATGTCGCTGATCGTGATTCTCACCTTCGTTTTCATGTACAACCGCATCTTCGCCGTCACCTTCGATGAAAGCTTTGCCCGCGCCAGCGGCATCAATGCCGACGCCTGCAACCTGCTGATCGCGGTCATCACGGCGGTGATCATCGTTTTGGCCATGAACCTGGTCGGCGCCCTGCTCACCTCGGCGCTGATCGTCTTTCCCGCTCTGAGCGCCATGCGCCTCTTCGCTGCTTTCCGCCAGGTGATGATTGCCTCAGCGCTGACGGCCGTTGTCAGCGCAGCGCTTGGCATCACCGCTTCGATTCTCTTTTCTACGCCGGTGGGCGCGACCGTCGTCGTAGTCAACGCGGCTGTCTTTCTCCTCTGCTGCCTCTTTAAAAGGGCTTGATGCGTCCTGTGCCGATCAGAAACAGCGACACCAGCGCTGCCAGAGCCAGAGCTGTGGCCAGCGCCGCTTCAAAGGGCCGGCGGAAGACCATCTCGCCTCTTTCTTTTTTGCCCAGATAATAGACGACCATCCCCGGCGCATAAAGCACGGTGGTGATGAGCACATAATCCAGGCCGCCGGCATAGAGCATCCACATGCCGTACAGCGTACCGACCAGGGCAAATAGCCTGGCCGCTTTCAGCGAGCCGCTGTCTCCTTTGCGCCAGCGTTCCTGCTCCTTGAGCGTCAGCTTGAGATAATAGGCGGCCGAAAGCAGATACGGCACCATGATCATCGCCGTGCTCAGAGTATAGAAAGCCTGATAAGTGGAGGCGCTGAAGTAGACGACGATGATGAAGAGCTGAATGAGGCCGTTGGTGAGAAAGAGCGAAAAGGAAGGCGCGCCGTGCCTGTTTTCGCGGGCGAAGGCTTTCATGAACACACCCTGGCGGGCGGCCGAAAACGGGCAGTCGCAGGCGATGATGGTCCAGCCCAAAAGAGCGCCGGCCAGCGAAAGAATGACGCCGATGTTGACAAGAGCCGCGCCCCACGGACCGACGGCCCGTTCCAGCACGCCGGCCAGCTGCGGGTTTTCAAGCTCCTTAAGCTCCGAAACCGGCATCACGCCCAGGCTGAGAACGGCTACCAGCGCGTAAATGGTCAGGATGCCCAGAAAAGCCGTCAGCGAAGCCCTGCCCACATCGGAGGCTCTCTTTGCCCGGCCGGAAAGCACGACCGCGCCCTCGATGCCGATGAAGGACCAGACGGTGGCCGCCGTCGTTTCCCGAACCTGCGCGCCCAAAGACATGCTGCCGTCGCCCCAGAAGTTATCAAAAAATATTTCGCTTTTGAAAGCGCCGGCCATGATCACCGCGACGACAAAGACCAGGATCGGCACCAGCTTGGCGATCGTGGTGATGATCGAAATTACCGCCGCTTCCGTCACGCCCCGCAGAACCAGCATGTTCAGCAGCCAGATCACGGCCGAAGCACAGACGATCGACAAAAGGTTGTTGCCGCCGGCAAAGGCCGGCAGGAAATATCCCACCGCTCCGAAGAGCAGCGTCATATACGAGACGTTGCTCAGAAGCGCGCTCAGCCAGTAGCCCCAGGCAGAATTGAAGCCCACGAATTCGCCGAAGCCTGCGCGGGCATAGCTGTAAACGCCGTTGGTCAGATCGGGACGCACGCGGTTAAGGCCGAAATATGACATCATCAGCCCCAGCATGCCCACGCCGCAGATCAGCCAGCCGATCAGCACCGCGCCCGTGTGCGCGCCGCCGGCAGCCATGTCGGCCGTGATCGTAAAGATGCCGCTGCCGATCGTCGAACCGGTGATGAGGGCCGCCAGCGCCCAGAATCCGAGCTTTTTATCCATTAAGTCCGTTCCTCCTGTTTTAAAAGTCGCTATTAGTTATTGCCATGCGAGCCGGATTTTATGCTGCTCAGGGAAGGAACGGCTTGACATTTTAAGCTGCTTCTAAGATAATATTTATTATTCAATGCTGGTATTTTCAGCAGAAAGGTATACTATGGAAAGATTTAAAACTCTCAAGGATCATGTTTACGACTATATCGCCGAAGCAATCAGGGAAGGCAAGCTGCTGCCCGGCCAGCGCATAAGCGAAGGCGATATTTGCGCCGAGCTCGATATCAGCCGCACTCCGGTACGCGAGGCGCTGATCCAGCTGGCTGCCGAGGGCGTGATACAGAACACTTCCCGCAAGGGCTTTACCATCAAGGCCATCACTTCCAAGGAGATTCTCGAGCTGTATACCGTCATCGGGGCGCTCGATGCCACCGCGGCCAGACTGGCCTGCGATCACCTGACCAGGCAGGATTATGCCGACATGTCCTTCTACATCGACTCCATTGATCTGGCCATCAAGGCCTGCAACTTTGAGATGTATCACAAGCAGCAGCTTGCCTTTCACGACATCTACATCTACAAATGCGGCAACAAGTCGCTGATCAGCTTTATCGAAACAGCCAAGAACAAGCTCATCAGCAAAGTCTATACCGATGCCGTCGAAGAAAACGCCATGGACGTGCTCTTCGCCGTCAACGAGGAGCACCGGCAGATTCTGGCCCTGTTCAAGGCCGGAGACAAGGAAGGCGTATACAAATACATCGCCGAAAAGCACTGGGTGCCTATCTACACCAAGGATGATGTGATCCTCTAGGCGGCGGAGACGTGCGCGCGGCACGCCGCATTTTTTGCTTTCTCCACTTTTTTAGTTATTGCAGCAGTGCAAGATGAATTTTGCAAAATTCATCTTGAGGCGGCTGTATTTTGGCTTTAGTTGAGAAAGCTACTTTCGTAAGGAGCGTGGGAAGAATATAGTGTTATAGGGCAAAAAACGCAAAACCGCCGCAACCATTGAGTTTTCAACAGTTGCAGCGGTTTATATTATCTGCTGCCCTTCTTGTCGTCCGGGTAGCTGGTGCGCATCAGGTTGATTCTGTTCTGGCTGTCGATCTCGTAGATTTTGACCTCTACCTTGTCGCCGATGTTCATCACATCCTCGACCTTCTCGACTCTGCCTCTGGCCATCTTGGAGATGTGCAGCAGGCCCTCCTTGCCCGGCAGGATCTCGATGAAGGCGCCGAAGTTCATGATCCTCGTCACGGTACCCTCGTATACCTCGCCTACCTCCGGCTCCTTGGTCAGAAGCTCGATCTGGCGGCGGGCCGCCTCTGCGCCGGCCTGATCCACGCTGTAGATGCTGACAAGACCAGGTATTTCCTCGGAAATATCGATCTTGACGCCGGTCTCGTCGATGATCTTGTTGATCGTCTTTCCGCCCGGCCCGATCACGATCCTTACCTTGTCAGGATCGATGTTCATCGTCATCGCCCGCGGTGCATACTTGGAAAGATCAGGACGCGGAGCTTCTATCTCTTCGAGCATCTTGCCCATGATGTACATGCGTCCCTCTCTGGCCTGGTTGAGAGCCTTTTCGAGGATGTCGCGCGAAAGTCCGTGCACCTTAATATCCATCTGGATCGCCGTCACGCCCACCTCGGTACCCGTCACCTTGAAGTCCATGTCGCCGAGGAAGTCTTCCATGCCCTGTATATCAGAGAGGATCGCAAATTCAGACGAGCCGTCTTCCTTAACTCTTTCGATCAGACCCATGGCGATACCGGCTACCGGCCTTGTGATCGGCACACCGGCATCCATCAGCGCCAGGCAGGAGCCGCAGGTCGAACCCATGGAAGTCGAACCGTTAGAAGAAAGCACTTCGGAAACTACTCTGATCGCGTAAGGGAAATCCTCCACGCTCGGCAGTACCGGGATCAGCGCTCTTTCAGCCAGCGCGCCGTGACCGATTTCTCTTCTGCCCGGACTTCTGGCCGTCTTAGCCTCGCCTACGGAATAGCCCGGGAAATTATAGTGGTGCATGTATCTCTTGGAAGTCTGCTCCGTGATGCCGTCGATGGTCTGCGCTTCGCTCGCCGGAGCCAGCGTGCAGACCGACATTACCTGCGTCTGTCCTCTCTTGAAAAGTCCGGAGCCGTGCGTTCTCGGCAGCATGCCGGTCTCGCACCAGATCGGTCTGATCTCTGTCAGCGCTCTGTTGTCAGGTCTGATGCCCTCGTCGAGGATCATCGCTCTGACGGTTTCCTTGGTTATGTTATAAAGCACGGAATCTATGTCCTTGGCGCCTTCCGGATAGATCTCGGCAAAGTGTTCCTTCGTCTCGAGCTCCACGGCGTCCATGTTTTCCAGTCTTTCCAGCTTATCCGGCGTCTGGATAGCTTCTCTCATCTTTGGAGCAGCATATTCTCTGACTGCCTGATCGATCTCCTCGGCAGGCTTGTACAAAACGACGTCCTGCTTCGGACGGCCCACCTCCTTGACGATCTCCTCGATGAACTCTACCAGCTTCTTGATCTCCTCGTGAGCGAAAAGGATGGCATCGAGCATTTCCATCTCCGGCACTTCGTTAGCACCGGCCTCTACCATCATGATCGCATCCTTGGTACCGGAAACGGTGATCTCCATGTCGGATTCTTCTCTCTGTGCGAGCGTCGGGTTGATGATCAGCTGGCCGTCCACTCTGCCCACCTTGACGGAAGCCGTCGGACCGTCCCACGGAATGTCGGAGGTGGCCAGCGCCACCGAAGAGCCGATCATGCCGCAGATTTCCGGCGAGCAGTCGAGGTCTACAGACATAACGGTCGCCACTACAACCACGTCGTTGTAATAGCCCTTAGGAAACAGCGGGCGGATC
This sequence comes from uncultured Clostridia bacterium, assembly GCA_944382925.1. Lineage (GTDB taxonomy): Bacteria > Bacillota > Clostridia > Peptostreptococcales > Anaerovoracaceae > Fimisoma. The sequence goes on from CALWNX010000088.1 coordinate 23,940, forward strand.
GGTCTGTCGATGAGCCTCGAGGTCAGGATCGCATGCTCGCTCGGCCGCCCCTCTCTCTTGATAAAACCGCCCGGAATCTTGCCGGCGGCGTACATTCTTTCTTCATAGTCTACCGAAAGCGGGAAAAAGTCGATGTCCGGTCTTGGCTCCTTAGACGCGCAGGCGGTGACGTTGACCACGGTATCGCCGTATCTGACCATCACCTGTCCGTTAGCCTGTTCGCAGACCTTGCCGATTTCCAGCTGCAGAAGCCTTCCTCCCACCGCTGTCTTGAATGTTCTGTAATCTTCAAATCTTGCCATAATTAACAACTACCTCCTGTTAATTTCTTCCTCTTTTTTCTTTCTAAAATTAAAGCGGGGAACTTTTCCCCGCTTAAATCACTCAGTAAATAAACCCTACTTTCTCAGTCCTAAACGAGTTATCAGATTTCTGTATCTTTCCAGATCCTTCTCTTTCAGGTACGCAAGCAGGTTTCTTCTCTGTCCGACCATCTTCAGAAGGCCCCTTCTTGAATGGAAGTCCTTCTTGTGAATCTTCAGATGCTCGTTGAGGTCGTTGATCCTGTAGGTGAGGATCGCGATCTGTACCTCAGGGGAGCCGGTGTCGCCCTCTTTTAACTGATAATCCTTGATTATCTGCTCTTTGATTTCTTTGGTGATCATTTTGTTTCTCCTTTTCACATATGCCCCTGGCCTCGCGGAGCGCCGGAGTGTCGCTGAGCAAAGCAAAGGGTAAATTTTTCAACAATTAATACTACCACATTACCGGCGGTTTGTCTATAGCTTTTTTGCCGCCGGCAGCGTTTAATTTGTTCTTCAGCCCTTAAAGCATCTCGTCCTTGTGATCGAGGATTTCCTTGACGAGCAGGCAGGCCGGGCAATCGCAGTATTTGCCGCCGGCAGCCTTGATCTCTTTGGCATGCGCCTCGATGCCGGCCGCGGTATCGGCGCCGAAATAGCTCTTGCCCGCCTCGGAACCGGCAAAGGCGATCAGCTGCTCGATCGGCATGATGTCCTCTTCAAGCTCGCTGATATAGCTTTCGGTCTCAGCTTTTTCCCTGTCCGTGCCTAAAGCCTCCAGCCAGCGCACGGCGGCTTCCTTCGTTTCGCTGCTGCAGGTCGGCGCCTCGATCAGCTCTCTCGTCTTAGCTTCGATCAGCTCTCTTACGTTTTTTTCCATGGATGTCACCTGGCCTTTCTTCTCTTGATATTGTCTATTGTATCACTTTCGCGCGCGCATCTCAATCAGAAGTTGCCGCAAAGGCTACAGTCCGTGATAAGCCTTCGCTTCTTCGCAGTCTCTGGCAATCTGCGCCGAAAGCTCTTCCACGTTATCGAACTTGACCTCGTCTCTGGTCATCTTGAGAAACTCGATCTTGATGTACTTGCCGTAGAGCTCGCGGTCAAAATTGAAGATATGCGTCTCCATATTCTTCTTGTAGACGCCCACCGTCGGCTTGACGCCCACGTTGGTGACGCTCGGATACTTGACGCCGTTGTAGATGCAGTACGTTATATACACGCCGTTGGGCGGGGTGACCATGCTCTCGTCGATCATGATGTTGGAGGTCGGAAAACCCAGCTTCTTGCCCAGGCGGTTGCCCACCACCACTTCTCCGCCGATGTCGTAATTGCGGCCGAGAAATCTGGCACATTCGTCCACATCGCCGGAGCGGATCAGACCGCGGATCAGCGTCGAGCTCACGACCTCGCCGTCGATGATCACCGGCTCGATGACGTTGACCCTAAGAGCATGCTTTTTGCCTTCTTCGCGCAGGAGCCTGACGTTGCCTGCCGCCTTGTAGCCGAAGCGGTAGTTAAAGCCGCAGAAAGTCTCCTTTGCCCGCAGGCGGCCTGCGAGCAGCTCGCCGATAAAGGCCTCCGGCGTCATGGTCTGAATCTCGCGGGTAAACTCGATATTGAAAAGATAATCCACGCCCAGCTTCTCGATGAGGGCTGTCTTCTCCTCCTGATAGATGATGTTCTTCACCTCGCGTCCGTCGCCCAGCATGGACTTGGGATGGTTAGAAAACGTGAAGACTGCGCTCTTCAGCCCGTGACGCTTGGCCGCCCGCACGGCTTTGCCGATCAGCTGCTGATGACCCTTGTGCACGCCGTCGAAATTGCCCAGCGCCACACAGCAGTCCTCTGTATCTCTGATTTCATCAAGACTGTTAAAAACTAACAATATATCACCTCTTGTAAAACACCTTGTCTGCTACCAGTTTTTTGTATTTATCATTGTAAAAGGCGACGCCGAGAAAGATCTCCTCGCCTGCTTCTTCCATGTATACGTTGTAGGCCCGGCGGTATTCTGCCCGCAGCGGCAGGACAAAATCGCGCCCGGCAAATTCCGGTTCTCTCTCAATTCGGCAGCAGCCCGGCGGCAAGTGAAAGCCGTCGGCAAAGCGGCGGCCGTTTTCGCTGTCAGTGACGGCCTTGCCGAAATGCGTGAGCGGAAAATCCACCGGCAGCATGAGCGCAGCCAGCTCCTCTGCGCCGGCCTCTCTGATCTTTTCGAGCTCTATGGCCCCGGCGAGAGAAAACGCGCCGCTGGCCGTCCTGGTCATAGCGCTCATCACCGCGCCCGTGCCCAGAAGCTCGCCGGCCTCGCCGCAGATGCTCCTGATATAAGTGCCCTTGGTACACTCGACAGAAAAGACCGCCTCCGCAGCGTCAAGATCAACCTCTTCGACGGTCAGCTCCCTGATAAAGACCTCCCGCGGCTTGACCTGGATATGTACGCCCTCGCGTGCATATTCGTAGAGCTTGCGTCCGCCTACCTTGACGGCGCTGTACATCGGCGGCACCTGCTTTATCAGGCCCTTAAACGACGAAAGCGCCTCTCTGATCACGCTTTCCGTCAGGCTGCCGGTTTCTCGCTCCTCCAGCAGCTTTCCCCATATATCGAGCGTATCCGTCACCTGACCGAAGCGCAGCCGGCAGCGATAGGTCTTGAAATCCAGATCAAGATACTCGCTTACCCTGGCGGCGCTGCCGATGCAGACAGGCAGCACGCCCTCCGCCATCGGATCGAGCGTGCCGGTATGCCCCACACGCCTGATGCCGGCCGCTCGCCTGACGATGTTCACCACGTCGTGCGAAGTCATGCCGGCAGGCTTGTTGATATTTAAAATTCCATCCCTGATCATTGTTCGTCCAGTTCTCTGATAGCAGCGAGCATCTCCCGCTCTACCAGCTTTTCCGCCTCCCGGAGCGGCTTTTTTATCGTGCAGCCGGCGGCCTTGACGTGCCCGCCGCCGCCCAGCTTTTCGGCGATTCTGGCCACGTTGCCGCGGCTCTTGGCCCTGAGGCTGACCTTGATCTTCTCGCGCTCGTATTCCTTGATGACGGCGGCGTATTCCACGCCGGCAATCGAGCGCAGCTCCTTGGAAAGCCCCTCGGCTTCATCCATAAAAGCGCCCGTCTCCCGCAGGATTTCCCGGGAAACGCTCACGAGCGCGCCGCGTCCGCCGGCGATGAGCTTGAGACCCTCCATGGCCTTCGTCTGCATCATCATCTTTTCCAGGCGCACATTTTCGTAGATCGCCACGCTCACCTTGTTGCAGTCAACGCCCCACTCGTAGAGCTCTGCGGCAATCAGATGGCTCTTGGCCTGCGTGTTGGAATACTGGAAATTGCCGGTATCCGTCGTGATGGCCGCAAAGATGGCCTCGCCGATCTCGCGGTCCGGGCCGACGCCGAGCTCGGCAAGCAGCGCATAGATGATCTGCCCGGTAGCAGCCTCTTTGGGATCGATATAATTGTAGTCCCAGGCGCTCTCCCGGGCGGGATGATGATCGAGGCAGATCCTGAGGCGGCCGCGGTAAAAGGCCTGCGCCCGCTTCTCAAAGCGGTCCTCGCTGCTGCAGTCCACGCAGATGCAGATGTCCGGCTCCGGCAGCTTTTCGCAGTCGACGGTGCAGTAGCCGTTGTCCAGAAAGCGCAGGTTAGCCGGCAGCTCCTCGTCCACCAGCACAAAAGCTTCCTTGCCCATCAGTCTCAGCCCGCGGCAGAGCGCGGCGCAGGAGCCCAGCGCATCTCCGTCCGGGTTGACGTGCGGAAACAGCCAAACGCTTTCTGCCGCTTTGATTTTTTCTGCGATTACGCTCAGAGCATCATTCTTCATCGCCGTCTTTCTCCTCATCCTTCTGGTAGCTGTCAAAATCCATGGAATCGAGGAGCTCGTCGATATGCTTGCCGTATTCCATGGAATGATCCATCTTGAACAGCAGCTCAGGCACGCGCCTGATCCTGATCTGGCGGCCTATTTCGCGGCGGAAAAGGCCCTCGCAGCTGGCAAGTCCCGCCAGCACTTCCTTTTCGCGGGCTCTGCGCGCCTCTTCATCCGTGGACATATCAAGGAGCGAGACGTACAGAGTCGCATAGCTGCCGTCGCTGGTCACATCCGCGCCCGATATGCTGATCATGCCTGAAAGCCGGGGGTCCTTCACTTCATGAAGAAGCATCTGGCCGATTATCTTCTTGATCTCTTCCGCCAGCCGGCCCTGTCTGTAACCCTTTCCCATAATTTTTCCTTTCCGGAGGCTACTTTCTCTCTACCTCCACCATGTGGAAGCATTCGATGGTGTCTCCGATCTTGATGTCGTTATAGTTTTCGATGCCGATACCGCATTCATAGCCCTGGTTGACTTCCTTGGCGTCGTCCTTGAATCTTCTCAGCGAGGAAATCTTGCCCTCGTGGATGACGATGCCGTCGCGCACGAGCCTGATCTCGGCGTTTCTCTGCACCCTGCCTTCCTGTACGTAAGCGCCGGCGATGATGCCCACGTTAGGTACCTTGAAGGTTTCGCGCACTTCGGCCTTGCCCAGCACCTCTTCTTTGAATTCCGGATCGAGCATGCCCTTCATGGCGTCTTCGACATCGTTGATGATGTCGTAGATTACTCTGTAAAGCCTGATCTGAATATTTTCTCTGTCGGCAAAGGCCTGCACGGCGGTGGTCGGTCTTACGTTGAAGCCGATGATGATCGAGCCGGTAGTGCCGGCCAGCATAACGTCGGATTCGGTGACCGTGCCGACGCCGGTGTGGATGATCTTTACTCTTACATTTTCGTTGTTGAGCTTCTCCAGCGAGGAAACGATCGCGCCGATAGAGCCCTGCACGTCGCCCTTGATGATGAGGTTGAGGTCCTTGACCTCGCCCTCCTGAATCTGGCTGAAGAGCTGCTCCAGAGTGGTGCTGGCGTTTCTGGCCAGAATCTCTTCTCTGAGCTTGGCTTTTCTGTTTTCGGCGATCTCCCTGGCCACCTTGTCTTCCTTGACGACGCGGAATTCGTCGCCGGCTTCAGGTACGTCGTTGAGGCCGAGGATTTCCACCGCGGTAGCCGGTCCGGCCTTGCGGATGGTCTCTCCCTTGTAGTTGGTCATCAGACGGATCTTGCCCGAGCAGGTGCCGGCGACTACGCTCTGACCGCTCTTGACCGTACCGTTGGTTACCAGCAGCGTGGCGACAGGGCCCTTGTTCTTATCCAGTCTCGCTTCGATGACCGAACCCATGCCCAGGCGGTTAGGGTTGGCCTTCAGCTCGAGAACTTCGGCCTGCAGGAGGATCATCTCCAGCAGGTTGACGATGCCCTCGCCCGTCTTGGCGGATACCGGCACGGAAATAACGTCTCCGCCCCAGTCTTCTACGAGGATGCCGTATTCCGTCAGATCCTGCTTGACGCGGTCGGGATTGGCGCCCGGCTTATCTATCTTGTTGATGGCCACGATGATCGGCACTCCGGCCGCCTTGGCGTGGCTGATGGATTCTACCGTCTGCGGCTTGACGGAATCGTCGGCCGCTACTACCAGCACGGCGATGTCGGTGATGTGCGCGCCTCTGGCTCTCATGGCGGTAAAGGCTTCGTGTCCCGGCGTATCGAGGAAGACGATCTTCTGTCCGTTGATGGTTACCTCGGAGGCGCCGATGTGCTGCGTGATGCCGCCGGATTCGGAGGCGGTCACGTTGGTCTTTCTGATGGCGTCAAGAAGCGAGGTCTTGCCGTGGTCTACGTGACCCATGACAGTGATGATCGGCGGCCGCGGCTTCAGATCTTCTTCGCGGTCCTCGAAGTTCTCCAGACCCTCTTCGATCTCCTCTTCCTCGACCTTGGTCACGGCTACGCTCAGTCCCAGCTCGTCGGCCAGGATCATGACCGTATCCTCGTCTATGTTCTGATTGATGTTGGCCATGATGCCGAGCTTCATCAGCGTCATGATCACCTGCGAATTGGTTACGCCCGTCTGCTCGCAGAAGCCTGCGACCGTGATCGGCACGGTGATGGCCACAGTGCCGCTCGGCAGCTCCTGCAGAACGTCCTCTTCTGCGGCCGGTGCCGGCTTCGGCTTGTTGTGCTTCTTCGGTTTGGTCTGCTTTTCCAGCGAACGCTCCTGGATCTTCTGCTTATTCTTCTTGCCGCCTGTTTCCAGCTTGGCGAACTTGTTTCTTTCCTTGTCCTGATGCTGCAGCTTTTCTGCGCGCTTCTGCCCCTGACGGGCATTCATATCGCGGTCGGCGGCCGGCGCCGGACGGCGGCTGCCCTGACGGGCTCCCTTGTCGTCTCTGTCGCTGCGCTCGGCTCTTGGCCCTCTGTCCTGTCCTCTGGCCGGTCTGCCGCTGCCGCTTCTCTCTCCGCGCGCTCCTCTGCTGTCACTGCGCTCAGGTCTTTCGCCCCGCGGCGTTCTTTCTCTGCGCTCGCCTCTCTGACCGTCGCGCTCGTTTCTCTGGCCTTCTTTAACAGCCGGGCGCGGTTTTTCGCTCCGCGGCGCTTCTGTCTTCGGCGCTTCCGTCTTCGCAGCCTCGGCTTTTGGCGCTTCTGCCTTTGAAGCTTCGACCTTCGCAGCCTCGGCTTTTGGCGCTTCCGCCTTTGGAGCTTCGCTCTTTGGCGCCTCGGCCTTTACGGTCTCAGTCTTTGGCGCTTCAGTCTTTGGCGCTTCTGCTGCGACCGGCTCTTTGCCTCTTTCGGAAACCTCTTTCGGCACTACCGGCGTGCCGATCGGCATTCTCGTCCTGCCTTCCAAATTTTTATTGGCTACCGGCGTGCCGATAGGCGGCCTCTGCGCCGGTCTTGTCTCTGCTGCCGGCCGGGCCGGTCTGGTATTTTTAGTCTGGGTTCTCAGCTGCGGCTTTACCGCTGCCTTGACGGTTACCCGGGGCTGTTCTTCCGCCTGGCCTTCGGCCTTTTTCGGCGTTGCCCTTACTATTTTCGTTTCTTTCGTGTTGCTCTCTGTTGCCATTAGAACACCTCCTCTATATCGAATGGGTATCGATTTCTTCTATGATCGCTCTTGCCAGGTTGGGATCGGTGATGCCGAAGATGCCGGCATTCTCCTTGCCGGTGATCTTGGAAAGCTCTGCCATCGTGGCGAAGATCCTCACGGGCACCCCGTTTGCTCTGGCGGCATGTGTCATCTTGTCGAGCGAATTTGCGGCCAGGTCGCCGGCCAGCACCAGCGCTCTGACCTTGCCGCGGCTCATGGCCAGCAGGCAGGTATTGTAGCCCGTCTGCAGCAGCCGCCCGCGGGCCGCCAGTCCCATATATCTCAGTACCTTATCTTTCATCTTGTTGTTCAAGCTGAGCGAAAAGCTCGCGTTTTTGTTCTTCGTCTATCGTAGTCCCCAGGCTGCGCTCGAGAGCCTTCTTCTTGTAGGCCTTTTCCCAGCAGCTTTTGCTGTGGCGGCACAGATAGGCGCCGCGGCCCTTGGCTCTGCCGCTTTCATCCAGCGTTATACGTCCTTCGTAGCAGGCGATGCGTATAAGCTCATGTTTTTCCTTCGATGTCATGCAGCCTATACAGCGGCGCATGGGTACTTTTCTCTCCTTCACTCGTTCTCTCCTTCGGAAGCCACGCTTTCCTCCGCAACGCTCTCTTCTGCGGCGGCCTCGACGCTTTCGGAGCTTTCTTCTGCTTCAGGTTCTTCCGCCTCAAGCGGCTCCTCTTCAGGCTCTTTAGCCTCGAGCTGCGCCTCGTACTGCGAATGGCTCTTGATGTCGATCTTCCAGCCGCTGACCTTGGCCGCCAGCCTTACGTTCTGTCCTTCCTTGCCGATGGCCAGTGAAAGCTGATAGTCAGGCACCACGACCATGGCGGCCTTTTCGCCGTCTTCTGCCAGCAGCACCTGCTCAACCTTGGCCGGGCTGAGCACGCTGGCGATCAGCTCCTCGGGATCCTCGCTCCAGGTGATGATGTCTATCTTTTCGCCGTGAAGCTCGTCGACGATGGCCTGCACTCTTGAACCTCTGGCTCCTACGCAGGCGCCGACAGGATCGACGTCTTCATATTCGGTGTAAACCGCCATCTTGGTGCGGGAACCGGCTTCTCTGGCGATGCCTCTGATCTCGACCGTGCCGTCTTCGATCTCCGGCACCTCCAGCTCGAACAGCCTCTTGACAAGACCCGGATGCGAGCGGGAAAGGAACACCTGCGGTCCCTTGGTGGTTTTCTTTACATCCATGATGTAAACCTTGAGCCTGTCGTTGACCTTGTATCTTTCGCCCGGCACCTGCTCGTTGACCGGCAGGATGCCTTCCGTGCGGCCGAGGTTGACGAAGATCGTGCCGTTGCTGAGTCTCTGCACCGTGCCGGTGACGATCTCGCCCTGTCTTTCGATGTAGTCGTCGAAGATCATGCCTCTTTCGGCTTCTCTGATCCGCTGCACTACGACCTGCTTGGCGGTCTGGGCGGCGATGCGGCCGACGTCTCTCGGCGTTACCTGATATTCGACGATGTCGCCGGCCTGGTATCTGTAATCTATCTCTCTGGCTTCCTCGACGGAGATCTGCGTGAGCTCGTCTGTGATCTCATCGACTACGTCCATGCGCATGATGACGGCGATGTCGCCGCTCTCACGGTCAATATCCACTCTGACATTCTGGGCGGTGCCGTAATTCTTCTTGTATGCGGACACCAGCGCCGATTCGATGGCTTCGATCAGCACATCCTTGGATATTTGACGCTCTCTCTCCAGATCGTCGATCGCCTGAATAAATTCCCTGTTCATTTTGCGTAAACCCTCCTTTAGAAAACTACGGCCAGGCAGGTCTTTGCCACCTGCTCCGCGGGAAATTTCCATTCTTTGTCCCGGTCGTCCCTGATGACGACCTCATCATCTATCAGTCCTGTCAGCGTGCCGGTAAAGTTTTTTTGTCCCTCCAGCGGCCGGTAAAGGCTGACCTCTACCAAGGCGCCGACATACTTTGCGTAATGCTCCGGCTTATACAGCGTCCTGTCCATTCCCGGCGAGGACACCTCCAGATAATAATTCTGCGCTATCGGATCGAGCTCATCCAGCTTTTCGCTTAAAAAGCGGCTGGCCAGCTCGCAGTCGTCGGTGGAAATATATCCGCCTTCGCTGCCTGCCCCGCCGTCTTTAGCGCCGGCGCTGCCCGGCCCGCTCGCCTTATCTATATATACTCGCAGGAACCAGTCTCTGCCCTCCTTGACGAATTCGCAGTGATAGAGCTCCAGCCCGTTTTCTCTGAAAAAGTCCGCACAGATCTCGGCGACGAGCTCTGTGATCTTCTGTTTAGCCATCCTTCCTCCTCTCAAGGACGCCCGCTATGGGCCGGTCAACAAAACTGAAAGAGTGGGTTTTGCCCACTCTTCCAAGAAATAACTTTAGATTTAATCCTTATTTAGATTACCACATAAATCGCACCGTTGCAAGGTTTTTTTGCATTTTTTATTTATTTTCTTTCCAGCCGGCACATCAGCGCCTGTCCGGCCAGAGGACATTTGCTGTAGCAGATGCCGCAGTCGTCGCAGTCCATCTCGCGGATGTGGTAGCGGCCGTCCGCGCCCTGATAGATCGCCTGCTCCGCACAGTTGTCAAAGCATTGACCGCAGCCGTTGCACGCCTCGCTGATATAATATGTCATCGGATCAGGCTTCTCGCCGCCGAAGCCAAAGCGCAGCCTTCTGACCATGTCGTCGCGGTACAGATGCAGGATCTCGCCGCTGCCGGATTCGAGGCGAAAGAGTGCGATCAGCGCGGTATTATGTCTGTACATTGCCATAGTGCCGGGATTTTTCTCCGCGTACTCGCGGTAAATCGCTTCGTCCGTGCACTCCTCGGCGCGAGCCCTGAGCCTGATGCTGTGATGCGTGTCCTCAAGCAGCGAAGAGGCGGCGATGTAAGGGAACTCCTTCACCTGGCGATAAAACGG
>CALWNX010000089.1 GCA_944382925.1 uncultured Clostridia bacterium
AAGCAGGGAAGCAGGGAAGCAGAGGAGCAGGGTATAGGTAATCTGCAAAATAAATGAGGGGCTTGTTAGAGCCCCTCTTAAAGTATGGACTTATTTATTAACCTCATTGGAATCTTCCAGAACCAGTTCGACCTGCTGCATCTGATCGTTTCTGACGATCGTCAGCGTGATCTTGTCGCCAACCTCATGATCTTGAATTTGGCGCACCAGCATGTCGGAGTCGGTGACCTTTTCCCCGTCGATCATATAGATCAGATCACCAGCCTGTAAACCAGCCTGCTTGGCGTTTTCCCCTGTGACCTCTTGAACATACACGCCTGTGACATCGACGCCATATCTCATAGCGTCAGACGCAGAAGTGAGATCAACGATCGTTACGCCAGCTGCCGGACGTCCGGCCACATAACCGTTGGCAATCAGAGATTCGGCTACCTCCTTGACCGTGTTGGCAGGGATGGCAAAGCCGAGGCCCTCGACATCGGAGCCGGAGGATTTTGCTACCACCAGACCGATGAGATTGCCGTACTGGTCGAATACGCCTCCTCCCGAGTTACCAGGGTTTACGGAAGCGCTGATTTGCAGCAGAGTCATGCTCTTGCCCTCGAGAGTAATTTCCCTTTCCAGTCCGCTGATGATGCCATCAGTTGCGGTACCTGCCAGGGTGCCAAGAGGGTTGCCGATAGCGACAGCAAGGTCGCCGACCGCAAGTGCGGAGCTGTCACCGAAGGTTATAGGCACAAGCCCGCTTGCCTCGATTTTGAGAACAGCCACATCTGTCTGCTCGTCGGTTGCCACCAGGGTGGCTTCGTAAGAAGTACCGTCATGCAGCGTTACCTCTATCGTGCTTGCGCCGTCTATCACGTGATTGTTGGTGAGGATGTAGCCGTCCTCGCTGTAAACAACGCCGCTGCCGGCGCCGTTAGTCACGTATTGACGCGCCCATGTGTCAGTGGATACTGATCCTGTCGTGATTGCGACGACAGAATTTTCGTTTTTAGCGATGATCTCCTGTATTGACAGCTCGCTGCCGGTTGCTTTTGTCAAATTGTAGTTGGTTGCGTTAAGTGTGTTGCTGTTGCCTTGTGTCGTGTTGCCGAACAATGCGGAGGAAAAAGCGAAAGCACCGGCCCCTACAGCGGCTGAAAATAGCATCGTAAAAACTAGCGAGAAAATGAAGAATTTTTTAGTCACATATTTGCTTTTAGGTTTTTTCTTTTTTTCTGGTTTTTCCGTGGACTCCGGCGTGGTAAAGTTTACCGGCGTCTCGGTGACCTTTTCTTCGTTTCCGGGGAATTTGTTCCAATCATCCATAAATAAGACCTCCTTTTAAGCAAATTATATTCAACATTTGTGTGTTTTCTGTGTAAAAAGAATGGGAAATATGATAAAATAAGTTATTAAAATTATAAAGATTCAATGGTTAAAAATGCAGTAAATGACAGATAAGTATAGTATGGAAAGATCAATCAAAGAATATGCGCACTGGGCGGATTTTGCGCTGCCCGGTGACCTGAGGATAGAATATGAAAATATCGCCTCAGACGCCGAGGCCATTTATGACAGATTCTGCAAGGACCTGACCTTCGGCACTTCGGGTCTCAGAGGCAAGATAGGCCTTGGCACCAACAGAATAAACAAGCTCGTGCTCAAGCGCGCGACGGCCGGGGTCAGGGACTATCTGCTGGCCGCCAGCGACAGACCCATTGTGCTGATCAGCTATGACACGCGAGTCAATTCTGTAGACTTTGCGGAGAATGTTGCCAGGGATCTGGCAAGGGGAGGCATAGAGGTCAGGCTCTTTGCTGAGCCGACACCGGTGCCGGTGCTTTCTTTTGCTATCAGGGAGCTCGGCGCAGACGGCGGCATAATGATCACGGCCAGCCACAATCCCAGAGAATACAACGGATATAAGGTCTATGACCATTATGGCAACCAGATAGACGAAGCGACGGCCAGGCAGATAGAGCGCTGCATTGCGGCGCACGATTACTGCGAGCCGGAAGAGGACGAGTGCGAGGCAGACCGGGCAGGCGTTGTCGAGATCCTGAGCGACAGCATTAAAAAAGCATATTTGCGAGCCTTACGGCGGAATCTGCTTTTGTGGACGGATCAGAAAACGGCAGCGCGGGCTTTGGACGACCTTTCCGTCGTCTATACGCCGCTCAACGGCAGCGGTCGCGATTACGTGATGGAGGTGGCCAAAAGCCTGGGTCTGGGAATTTTCAGAATCGTGGAGGAGCAGGGCCTGTGGGACGGAGAATTTCCGACCTGCATAGCGCCCAACCCCGAATACGACCAGGTCTTTGCCATCGCTCTGGAAAAATACGCAGACGCTGATACGGATATCATCATCGCTACCGACCCGGACAGCGACAGGATGGGCGTGATGGCCAGAGACGCCGGCGGCAGCTTCCGGCGGCTTTCGGGCAACCAGACCGGACTTTTGATGTTAGATTATGTCTGCTATTGCCACCGGCAGCAGCAGGAGGGCCTCAGGCCGCTTTCGCCGGATATGACCGTGTTCAAGAGCTACGTCTCTTCGCCGATAGCCGAAGATATCGCCCGCGATTACGGCGTCAGCATCCGCAACGTGCCGACTGGCTTCAAAAATATTGCCGCCGAAATGGAAAAGCTCAGACAGCAGGGGCGCGAGGAGGACTTCCTCTTCGGTTTTGAAGAAAGCATGGGCTACCTGTACGGCACCTATACCAGGGATAAGGACGGTGTGCTGGCCGCGCAGCTGATCTGCTTGATTGCCGCCGCCTTAAAATCAGAGGGCAAAACGCTTTTCGATAAATTAGATGAGATGCAGGAGCGGTACGGCTATCTCAGATCGCAGGTGACGGCGGTGGAATTCTCCTCCGAGCAGGAGCGCCAGAGCATCGACGCTCTGATGGAGGCCCTCTTTGCCGGAAAGCTGCCGGAGCTGAAGGGGCTGAAGCTGTACGCCGATCTTACGCAGCGGCAGAGCAACATGTTCCGGGCAGAGCTTGACGGCGGGCACCAGCTCATCATCCGCCCTTCCGGCACGGAGCCAAAGGTCAAGATATATGTCTACGCCCGCGGCGAAGATGGCAGCAGCGCGGAGCAGAATGCACAGGAGCTGGCAGGCGCGGCGCAGGCCTTCGTGCACAGGTTTTTGCAGGAAAATCAGCGCGGGAGGCTTTCCTGAGAGAATACGTCGTTGACAAAAAGACAGAGAAAGGCATATTATGAATAAAGTATTGACAGCGATAGACAAAAGCGGTTCTTTCCGCGTGTACCTCGTGATTTCTACCGAGCTGGTGCAGAAGGCCGCGGAAATACACAAGACCACGCCGCTGGCGACGGCCGCCCTGGGCAGGGTGCTGACGGGCGCCGGGCTCATGGGGCTGATGCTCAAGAACCGGCAGGATAAGCTGACCGTGATTTTCAACGGAGACGGTCCGGCCCGGCAGATACTGGCTACTGCCGACGGCGGCGGTCATGTCAAGGGCTATATCGCCAACCCCGACGCAGATTTGCCGCTTAAAGAAAACGGCAAGCTCGACGTCGGCGGCAGCCTGGGCACAGGCACGCTGACCGTGATCAAGGATCTGGGCCTCAAGGAGCCGTATATCGGCAAGATCGCCCTGGTTTCCGGCGAGATCGCCGAGGATCTCACAGCCTACTATTATATATCAGAGCAGCAGAACTCGGCTATTTCTCTGGGCGTCAAGGTCGAAAGAGATCTTTCCGTGGGCTGCGCCGGCGGAATGATAATCCAGGTGCTGCCGGATGCAAGCGAAGAGGCCATAGATCAGCTGGAAAAGCTGGTCGGAGCGCTGCCGCCGCTTACGACGCTGATCGACAGAGTCAGCGCCGCGGCGCCAAAAGCCGACGAAGAGGAGCGCCTGTCTTTGCTGGCTGCGGAGATATTTTCCGCCCTGCCGCCGGACTTTGGCCTCAGGCCGCTTGAAACGCAGAACATCGACTGGTACTGCGACTGCTCGCAAGAGCGCCTGGAACAGGCGCTGATGACCATCGGCGCCGAAGATCTGACGGAAATAATCGAAGAAGACGGCCAGGCGGAGCTAGTTTGCCAGTTCTGCCTGAAAAAATACCATTTTGACAAAGCTCATCTCGAGAGGATCCTGGCAAGCATAAAATGATCCCGGAGGCTTTGTATGTGCAAAAGGAGACTGGCGATCCTCTTCGGCGGGCGCTCGGCAGAGCACGAGGTTTCGCTGCTTTCTGCGTCCTGCGTGGCTGCGGCCGTAGATTTACAGAGGTTCGTTCCCCTATACATAGGCATTACCAAAGAAGGAAGCTGGAAAAGATACCAGGGGCCGCCCGAGCTGGCAGCCCGCGAGATAAGCACAGGCACATGGCAGGAGCGGGCCTTGACCTTTGCGGCGGCAGATCTGGCCAAAGAAGCGGATTTCGCTTTGCCCCTGCTGCACGGGCCCTACGGCGAGGACGGCTGTATTCAGGGCTTTCTGGAGACGCTGGGTCTGCCCTACGGCGGCTGCGGCGTGCTGGCCTCGGCTGTTTCCATGGATAAGCAGATATTCAAGCAGCTGATGAAAGAGAAGGGACTGCCCGTGTGCGACTTTCTCAGCTTTACCCGCGCAGAGCTTGCGCGCGATGTTTCCGGCGCGGCTTGGCGGATAAAAAACAGGCTCGGCCTGCCCTGCTTTATCAAGCCGGCCAACATGGGTTCGAGCGTTGGTATCAGCAAAGCCGGTACAGAAGCAGAGCTCGTGCAGGCCTTTGCGCTGGCCTGCCGCTACGACGACAAGATAGTCGCAGAAGAATATATCGACGCCAGGGAGCTTGAGATCGCCTTTCTCGGCGGAAAGCTCGGCGGCGGAAAGCTTTGCCTCAGTCCGATCGGCGAGATTTTGCCTGCCTGCGAGTTTTACGACTACCGCGCTAAATACGGCTCAGGCCGGGAAGCAGGCCGAGAAGACGGCCGAGAAGCTCCTGCCGGGGCAGCGCAAAGCGGAGCTTCAAAGCTGCTGATACCCGCGCTGCTTAAAGAAAGTACAGCTTTGCGCATCAGGGAGCTGGCGGCGGCCGCGTTTGAGGCGGTCGACGGATATGGCTTCGGGCGCGCGGACTTCTTTGTGGAAAAAGGAACAGACAACATATATATAAATGAAATAAACACCATACCGGGCTTTACGAAAGGCAGCATGTTCCCCCTGCTCTGGCAGGCCGCCGGCCTCAGCGTCCGGGAGATAATCGAAAGGATCGTAGATTTGGGATATGAAAGAGATCACCTTAGAAATAACCGGCATACAGCAGTATGACAACACAGAAGAAGAACAAATGGAGTTTGTCACCGACGGCAGACTCTACATCAGAAAAGGCGTCGTATATATAATGTACGACGAAAGCGAGGTTTCCGGCATGGAGGGCTGCAAGACGACCATCAGGCTGGGCGAGACCTCCGTCAAGATGCGCCGCACCGGCCTGGCCGGCTTCAACACCGAGATGTACTTTGAAGAGGGCAAACGCATCAGCAGCGTATACGAGACGCCATACGGCCCGATGGGCGTCGAAATCCTGACCGACTACGTAAAAAACAATTTCAATATGGAAACCTGCCGCGGTTCAATAGACGTGGGCTATCAGATCAGCCTCGATGGGCTGGCCGAAGGCCGCAACAGGATCACGATCAAGGTCATGTAGGCCGCAAACGGCCTTAAAAAATAAGACATAAAAATCAAGCAACAAGGGAGATGAGAAAAATGCAGAGAAAAGGTTTCGACTCAGAGAAGTACATCGAGGAACAGTCAAAGTATATCCTGGAGAGGATCAGGCACGAAAACAGTCAGCGCCTGTATCTGGAATTCGGCGGCAAGCTGGTACACGACAAGCACGCCATGCGCGTACTGCCGGGCTTCGACGAAAACGCCAAAATCAAACTGCTGGAAAAAATGAAGGACAAGGCGGAAATCATCATCTGCATTTATGCGGGCGACATCATCAACAGCAAGACGCGCCAGGATTTCGGCATCACCTATGATCTCGAAGTTCTCCGCCTCATCGACATTTTCAGAAAGCACGATCTGAAGATCAACAGCGTCGTCGTTACCCGCTACGAGGATGCGCCGGCGGTCAACAAATTCATCACCAGGCTCGAAAGGCGCGACATCAAGACCTATAAGCATTATTACACCAAGGGCTATCCGACAGATGTCGACACCATCGTCAGCGAAGAAGGCTACGGCGCCAACCCTTACATAGAAGTGACCCGACCGCTGGCGGTAGTAACCGGCCCGGGCGGCGGCAGCGGCAAGCTGGCCACCTGCCTTTCGCAGCTCTACCACGAATACAGACGCGGCGTCAAGGCCAGATATGCCAAGTTTGAAACCTTCCCGATCTGGAACCTGCCGCTCAAGCACCCGGTGAACATCGCCTACGAGGCCGCCACCGCTGACCTGCGCGACGTAAACATGATCGACTCCTTCCATCTTGAGGCTTACGGCGAAAAGGCCGTCAACTACAACCGCGACCTCGAAGCCTTCCCGGTAGTCAAGAGGATCATCGAGAAGATCACCGGCAAGGCCGAGTATCAGTCGCCGACAGACATGGGCGTCAATAGAGCCGGCTTTTGCATTTACGACGACGAGGTCGTGCGCGAAGCCGCCGTGCAGGAGATCATCCGCCGCTTCCTCATCGCCAAGTGCGATTATAAAAAAGGCAAGATTTCCGAAGAAGCGCTCGAAAGATCCGAGCTCCTGATGAAAGAGGTCAATGCCTGTGAAGAGGACAGGCTGGTGGTGACGCCTGCCCGCGATTACGCCGAGTACAAGCGCCGTTGCGACGATAAATACGTCAACGTGGTAGTGATGGCTCTGGAAATGCCGGACGGCAGCATCGTTACCGGCCGCAGCAGCCGCCGTATGGTAGCTGCCGCCGCCGCAGTGCTCAACGGCGCTAAGAGGCTGGCCGGCATAGACGACGACAAATACATCATCGCCCCGAACGTTTTCGGCGACATTCAGTCCCTCAAGGGCGACATTCTCAACCACGACCGCACGAGCCTCAACCTGGAGGAAACGCTGACGGCTCTGTGCATTTCCGCCGAGAGGAGCGAGAGTGCGGAAAGAACCTTTGAAATGATCGGCCAGCTCAAGGGCTGCCGCGCACACTGTACAGCTATCTTAAGTGACAGGGACGAGCAGACGCTCAGAAGCATGGGCATAGACGTTACCTGTGATCCGGAATACGTAACCACCAACTTATACTTTGCTTAGGAGAAGAGAACGCAAGATGCCGGAGAAAGAAGCCAGAAAGCACAAAAAAAGAAGCACGCGCATGCGGCTGACAGACGAAAGCCGCCTCGGCTATCGCGCCCTGTTTATGGGCGTTTTCGCCGGGCTGGCAACGGGCGTGCCGGTCAGCCTGCTGCGGCTCATCCTGACCAAAGCGGGCGACATGCGCGAACTGTTTCTCGATTCAGCGCGGCAGAAATTCGCGCTCGTGCTTCTGGGCCTCGTCATGCTGGTGTTCATCGCCGTCTGCGTGATCGCCATCACGAGGCGCGAGCCGGCCGGCAGAGGCAGCGGTCTTCCTGATGTTAAAGATGAGCTTTCAGGTCGCAGCGACGCCAACTGGCTGCAGGTGCTGATCGCCAGATTTATCGGCATCATCCTGACGGTCGGCAGCGGCCTGGCAGTGGGAAGAGAAGAAGCCGGCGTGCAGCTTGGCGCAATGACCGGCAAGGGACTTGCGCATTGCGGCCGCCGCAGAAAAGGAGACGGCGCTCAGGATGAGGATCGTTTGGCACATAAAAAAGAGCTCCTGATGACCTATGGCTCAGGAGCCGGATTTGCAGCAGCTTTCGGGGCGCCCCTTGCGGGGGTGGCGTTCGTCCTCGAGAAGCTGCGCAGGGAGTTTTCCAGGGAGATTCTTCTGGGGACCGTAGCAGCGGCAATCACCGCCGACTGCGTGGGAGCTTATCTCTTTGGGCTTCCGCCGCTTTTTGAGTTTGCGGATGCAGGGTCTCTGCCGCTGGGGAGGATCTGGATGGCGGCAGCCCTGGGAGTTGTGCTGGGACTTATGAGCGTATTGACAATCAGGTCAGCCCTGCTTGTGAACCGAATATTAAGGGGCCTCAGGCTGAAGGGACTTGAAACAGTCTTGGTCTTTGTCTTGCTTTTTGTGCTGGCAATATGGCAGCCGCAGGCGCTGGGCGGAGGCTATGAGCTGGCGGGTCTTGCGTCGCAGGGAGACTTGGTTGTCCGCACTCTTCTGCTCCTGCTGCTTTTAAAATATGTCTTTTCTGTAATATGCTGCGCTTCCGGCGTGCCGGGAGGAATGATGCTGCCGCTGATGGTTATGGGAGCTCTGGCGGGGGCGGCCTTCGCTCAGGGCGCGGGCGCTGCCATGGGCTTTGCGGAGTATCATGCCTCCGGCTTTGTTCTCTTAGGCATGGCCGGCTGCTTCAGTGCTGCTGCGCAGGCACCGATTACGGCGGTAATTCTGATGTGCGAGCTTAGCGGCGGCTTTAACGAGCTTCTGTCGCTGTCTGTGGTGGCGGTGGTTTCTTATATTACTGCTGATTTGCTCAAAGGACGCTCGCTACTCGATCTCCGCGTCTGAAGAGTCCTCGCGCGTTTCCCCTTCTGCCGCGGCTCTTCCTTCTTTTTTACTCTTGAGCTTTTGCGCGCTTTTCTCCTTGAACTTGTCCCAATCCAGCAGGTAAGCGGCTCTTTCCAGCAGCATGCCCTGAGCAAAGGGAGACAGCTTGCGGTAGACGGCAAGTATGTTGAGCGAATCGTCGTCGCTGTATATGCTGTTGCTTACCTGACTGAGAAAGATATGCGGCTCGGTCTCGAAGAGAGTTCCCATATCGAGATTGAAGTAGTGCGTGATCTTAAAAAGCACTTCTGCATCAGGAGTTCTGTTGGCCAGCTCATAATGAGTATACAGCGATCTGCTGATACCGCCGATCTCGGCCATGTCAGCCTGGCTCAGGTCCTTGCAGGTTCTTAAAATCTTCAAATTGGCGCCGATCCTTTTCTGTGTGTCCAGCTTCATACAATGCTTGTCTCCTTGTGCGTGCAGGTGGTTTGTCAAAGCGAAAGCCCTCTTTGGGGCTCTCTATAATATATGTGCAGAAAAGCCCGCAAAATGTTGCAAAACAGCGCCGCAGAGGCCGCCCTTTTTGCCTGAGGGTTGAAACGCGGCAACTATCTGTTTATTTCACTATTATCCTACAGCGAATAACTTTAGTAAAGAACCATTTCTTTTTTTATTTAGTTTTTTTCGCAAAAAGGAGAGTAAAAATGGCAGAAAATTATAGAGAATTAGACCTTGCTGAAATGGGACGAAGGATCAGAAGCAGGAGAGAGGCGCTGGGCCTCAGCAGAGAAAATCTCGCTGACAAGCTCAAGGTCTCGGGACAGTTTATCGCCGATATCGAGTATGGCCATAAGGGAATGTCTATCAAAAAGCTTTATACCATGTGCCAGATACTGGACGTTACGGCGGACTACATTCTTGCGGGAGGCCTTTTGCCAGAAGAAAGAGATGGGGAGACTTCCAGGGCCTGTGAGGAGATCATGTCGATTTTGCAGGGCTGCAGTGCTGGGCAGCTTAAGAGCATCGGTAAGATCGCTCAGATATATGCAAGGGAAGTCAGGGCCAGATAATCGTGAGCTATTCGCAAAAATGTGAGACCTTGCCCGTAAGTGGCAAGGCGGCGGGGATCAAGGCAGTTCCCGGCAGCAGCGGGCGCTACGGCGAGCAGGAGGACGCCTGGGCGGCCGAAAGAATGTGGGAGGATGACGAGCTGCTTACGCAATACTACAAGGACGTGACCCGCTATCTTGGTGTTTTTCATATCGGAAAAAGGGACATAGAAGACGCCGTTCAGGATACCATGATCGAGGCCCTGGAGGGCGCAGAAAGTATAAGAGACAAGTCGAAGTCCAAATACTGGATACTTACCATAGCTAAACGGATCGGCCTTAAATACTACGGCCGCATACAGGAGGAAAAGGTGCAATGCCTCTCATATGAGGAGTACATCGAAAACTACCGGGAGGATCTGGATTTCACCTCCGACCGGCAGCTTTTTGAGTGTGTCAGCCGCATCGGCGACGAGGAGCTTTATGAGCTTTTGCATACCGTTCTCAGCGAGCGGGAGCGCAAGGTCATCCTGCTTTATTATGTCTACGAGCAAAAGCTCAGGGACATTGCCAGAATCCTCAATGAGCCTGAAAGCACAATTCGCAGCCTTTCGGCGCGCGCCAAGAAAAAGCTGCGCGCGCGGCTGGAGGAAGGAGGTCACCGTCATGGCAGATAACAACGACTACAGACGGCTTCTGGGCGAACGCCTGGCGCGGGCCGAGATGCTTGCTGGCGACATTGATCCGCCTTCGGATAAAGAAATTTTGCGCTGGAAGCGGCTTGCGCAAAAGCGCCGGCACGAAAAACAGCG
>CALWNX010000090.1 GCA_944382925.1 uncultured Clostridia bacterium
CAAGATTGCACTCTACAAA
The DNA here is from genome assembly GCA_944382925.1 of uncultured Clostridia bacterium. Taxonomy (GTDB): domain Bacteria; phylum Bacillota; class Clostridia; order Peptostreptococcales; family Anaerovoracaceae; genus Fimisoma. The sequence continues at coordinate 20 of CALWNX010000090.1, forward strand.
TGAATATGCAACGCCAGAAGAATATTATTCTAAGGAGGCAATTGCTTAGTGCAATTACCATATATCGGTGTTTGCGTACCCTGTGTCCGAAAAACGGGGTCCACTTCAATTCACCTCTTTCAGCCTGTTTTTTTACTGTTTTGCCGGCCAGAGCGCGGGCCAATTCCCTTCTGTGTGTCAGCCTCGGCAAGGAGAGGAGAAAATCTTGTCCTCTGTTCCCTTGCGTGCCTGAACTTGACCAAAAAGAGGGGATAGACGCCGGCAGGCAGCAGCCGCACCGGCACGCCGCAGCCCCGCCGCAAAAAAAGAGAGCCGAAACCTCGGCTCTCGATCGCTTGAAGTCATTGAAACTGTTGAAATTTCAATAAAAAACCCTATTTTCCGAAGTATCTCTTCAGCAGGCCTTCGAAAGCGGCGCCGTGTCTGGCCTCGTCCTTGCACATTTCGTGCACGGTGTCGTGGATGGCGTCCAGATTGAGCTGTTTGGCCTTGGTAGCCAGAGCCTTCTTGCCGGCGCAGGCGCCTGCTTCGGCCTCAACTCTCATGGCCAGATTCTTCTCGGTGGAATCGGTCAGAACCTCACCCAGCAACTCAGCGAACTTGGCGGCGTGCTCGGCTTCTTCCCAGGCAGCCTTTTCCCAGTACAGTCCGATTTCAGGATAGCCCTCTCTGTGGGCAACCCTGGCCATAGCCAGATACATACCTACCTCGGAGCACTCGCCCTCGAAGTTGGCTCTCAGACCTTCTACGATCTCAGGATCAACGTCCTTGGCAACGCCTACTACGTGCTGATCAGCCCATTCGGTCTTACCTTCTTCCTGCTTGATGAATTTATCAGCGCCGACATGGCACACCGGACACTCTGCAGGTGGCTGGTCGCCTTCATGAACATAACCGCATACTGTGCAAACCCATTTCATCCTTGTAGTCCTCCTCTTGTGTAAAAGTTTTATCTCATGAAAATATATTACCACATTTTCCGCACTAAAACCAGAAAAAATCTGTCGGCCAGGAAACCCGGCCAAGAAACACCGGGAAACCCGCCTAAGAAACAGTTGAACAGGCGCGTGTTTTGAGCTATAATAAAATCGGAGGAAAGGGACTGCGCCGGGAAAAAGGCGCAGGCGCAGCGCATCCCGCCGGCACAGCGACCAGGGCGAGAGCGACGCCAGGCCTTTTCTCAGAAAAAACTCACAAAACACACACAGGTGCACATAAAAAGCACATATAAAATCGAAAATACGCGGTAAAATATATCAGGCTCTTCTGACACCGCGAGCATCGCCGCGGCCCGGCCATCCGCCGAGCGCCCGCCGCGAGCATCGCCGAGGCTCGGCCATCCGCTGAGCGCCCGCCGCGAGCACCCGCGCACTGCAGAAGAGTAAGCGTTTACGATACCGGAGAGAGATATGAAAAAAAAGATTACGGCCATACTGTGCCTTACCCTGGCCGTCAGCCTGCTGGCAGGCTGCACGACCTTCAATAATTTTAAAAACGCCTTTTTCGGCGGCGAGCCCAGCGGCAACGTGGCCACCGACAGAACCATCAGGATCGGAGTGTTTGAGCCGCTTTCGGGCGTCAACAGCTCGCAGGGTAATCTGGAGCTGATCGGCATCCAGCTGGCCAACGAACTTTATCCCGAAGTGCTGGGCAAAAAAGTTGACCTGATTATCGCCGACAATCAGTCCGACATCTATGTGGCGGAGACTGTCGCCCAGGATCTGACGAGGCAGAACCCGCAGGTCATTCTCGGCAGCTACGGCGAAACGCTGACCCTGATAGCGGGCGAGGCGGCCAAGGCCAACAACATTCCCGGCATTACGATCACCAGCACCAACCCGCTGATCACCATCAACAACCAGTATTATTTCTGCGCCACCTACGCCGAAAGCAAGCAGGGCAGCGCTCTGGCGGATTTCGTCTATACGCAGAAAGGCATTACCAGGGCGGCCACGGTCAAGCTGGCCGGCGACGAGACGGTGACAGAAAATATCAATAAATTCAAACGCACCATGCGCGCGCTCACGGGCGATAACAACAGCGTAGCCGGCAGCTACGAGCTTCCTTCGCAGTCCAACGATTACAGCGCTGTGATTGCAAGACTGCGCGAGTGCGGAGCCGGGGCCGTGTTCCTGGACGTGACGCCGGAGCTGGCGCAGGCCTTCTTTGATCAGGCGGAAGACGCCGGACTGACAGACATCCTCTTCGTCGGTCCGAAGAGCTGGGGCGATGAGAAGCTGCTGGCCTACATCGAAAACGGCGGCGTCTTCGACATCGGTTATGCGGCCGATTTCAGCTCCAAGACCAACGTGACGGCCAGATCGGAGGAATTCCTCAAGGCCTATCAGGAAAAATACGGTGAGGACGCCGTGCCGGCGCAGCAGACGGCGGTGGCTTTCGACGCCTACCTCATGGCGCTGCAGGCTATCGAAGACGCTTACAGCCAGACCATGTCATATACGCAGGAAGAATATGCCGCCCTCGGAGCGACCGAGGCCGAAAGCCGCGCTCTCAGCGAAGAGTGGCAGGCTACCAGTGATACCGGCGTTCCGGCCGGCAAGGCGATCAGGGATGCGATCAAGCGCATCAAGGGCTTTGAAGGCGCATCGGGCGTAATCACCTACGACGGCGGCAACGAAGCCGTCAAGTCGATCGAGGTCGTATACTATAGAAACGGAGTGCTGCAGGACAGCGCGACCTTGGAAGCCGAGGATCTGGAGACGATCGACGAGAAGGCGGAGGCGCTCGAATAAGCAGTTAAAAACAAGATAAAAATAACATAAAAATAACAGAAAAAAGGAGAAGTTAAAATGGAAGAAAAAATTAAAGACGCTATCGGTCAGATCAGACCTTTCCTCCAGAGAGACGGAGGCGACATCGAATTCGTAGAACTGACTGCTGACAACGTTGTCAGAGTAAGACTGCAGGGACACTGCGCAGGCTGCCCGGGCGCGCAGATGACCATCAAGGGCGTAGTGGAGAGGATTCTCAAAGAAAGCTACCCTGAAATCAAAGGCGTAGAGGCAGTACAGTAATGGAATATCAGGAATTCCTTAAAAAGAATAAAGATGATATGATTTTCGCCCTTCAGAAAGTTGTTCGTTGCAGCAGCGAGGAGGGCGAACCTTTTGTAGCGCCGGACGGACAGACATACCCTTTCGGGCAGGGTGTGCAGGACGCGCTGGAAACCGTCCTTGAGATGGGACGCGAGATGGGCTTTGCGGTCAAAAACGTAGATAATTACGGCGGTCATATCGATTTTCCCGGCAGCGGAGACAAGATCATGGGCATCCTCGGCCACCTGGACGTGGTTCCGGCCGGAGACGGCTGGCAGCACGAGCCATACGGCGGCGAGATCGAAGAGGGCAGGCTTTACGGCCGCGGCACCTCAGACGACAAGGGCCCTGTCATCGCCTGCCTTTTTGCCATGAAAGCGCTCAAGGAGGCCGGCTATCAGCCTAAGGCCACCATCAGACTGATCCTCGGTCTTGACGAGGAAACGCACTGGAAGGGCATGGAATACTATTTCGCCAGGGAAAGAAAGCCGGACTGGGGCTTCACTCCGGACGCTGATTTTCCGCTGATCAACGGCGAAAAGGGCATGCTCGTCTTCGATCTGGCCAAGAAGTTTGCCCGCACGAGCGGCGAGGGACTTGTGCTGCGTTCGCTCAGCGGCGGTATTGCGCCTAACAGCGTGCCTGACAGCTGCCGCGCCGTGCTGAACGCCAGCGGGCCGCAGCAGGGAGAAATCTACGAGGAGATCCGCGCCAAGGCGGCCGCTTACAAAGAGGAAAGCGGTCATGCCCTCAAGATCAGAGGCATGGGCAAATCCCTGGAGCTGATCAGCGCCGGCAAGGCTTCGCACGGAGCCAAGCCGGAGGACGGACTGAACGCGATTTCCGTCATGATGGATTTTCTCGGCCGTCTGAGCTTTGTCAACGAGGACGTCAACGATTTTATCAGCTTCTATAACCGCCATCTGGGCTTCTGCCTGAACGGCGAGACTGCCGGCATCGGCTTCTGCGATGAAAAGTCCGGCCGCCTGGTTCTCAACGTAGGCATGGCGGAGATCGGGCCGGAAGCAGGCAAGCTGGTGATCAACATCAGATACCCGGTTTCCAACGTAGCCGAGGATATTTACGCAGGCCTCAAGCCGGTGCTCGACAGGTACGAGATCGGCCTGATCAAGAGAGAAGAAAAACCGACGGTATATATAGATGTAAACGATCCGCTCGTGCAGACGCTGCTGTCCATCTACCGCGAGCACAGCGGCGACTGCGAGTCGCAGCCGCAGGTGATCGGCGGCGGCACCTATGCCAAGGCTGCGCCGCACATCATCGCTTACGGCGGCATGTTCCCGGGCGACGAAGACCGCATGCACCAGCGCGACGAATATATCGACCTTAAGCGATATGAGCAGATGGCCGCTATCTATGCGGACGCCATCTACAAGCTGTCGGCAGAAGAGTACGAGGTATAGATCTGATGAACAGGAAGCTCAAGAACGTAAGACTTGCCAAGATGGCGATGCTGGTAGCGCTGGCCGTCGTCCTGGTGATGCTGATCCATTTTCCGATCTTTCCGGCCGTAGCTTTTCTGGAATATGATCCGGCGGACATCCCGATCCTCATCGGGGCGTTCGCCTTCGGTCCGCTGGCGGGAGTGCTGCTGACGGTCATCGCCTCGCTCATACAGGGGCTGACGGTGAGCGCGGCCAGCGGCGCTTACGGCATCATCATGCACGTTGTCGCCACCTCCGTGCTGGTCACGACAGCCGGTCTCATCTACCGCAGGCATAAGACGAAAAAGCGGGCCGTGATCGGTCTGGCGGCCGGATCGCTGGCCATGGTCGTGGTGATGTTCTTTGCCAACATGGTCATCACGCCGCTCTTTACGGGCATGCCGCTGGCCGCAGTCATGGAGCTGATGCCGTTCATCCTGCTCTTCAACGCTGTCAAGGCCGGCATCAACAGCATCGTGACCTTCCTGCTGTATAAGCGGATTTCGCCGTTCCTGCACAGATAGAGAGGACGCCGCCATGGAAAGCAAGCAGATCAGGCGCACGGTCACGGTGAAGAACGAAGAAGAAACGCGCAGCTTCGGGATTTCACTCGGCCGTCAGGCCAGAGCCGGCCAGATTCTGGCGCTGTCGGGTGACCTGGGCACAGGCAAGACGGCGCTCACCAGATACATAGCCGAAGGGCTGGGGGTCAGAGAGACGATCAGCAGCCCTACTTTTACTGTAATCAAAGAATACGAAAGCGGCCGTCTGCCGCTTTATCATTTCGACGTCTACCGCCTTTCCGATCCCGATGAGCTGTTCAACATCGGCGCTTACGAATATTTTGACGGCGAGGGGCTGTGCGTCATCGAATGGGCGGAGCTGATAGAAGACGAGCTGCCGCCGGAGACGGAATATATCTTTATCGAATACGGACAGCAGGAAGGAGAGAGGATCTACCGATGCACATTTTAGCCATAGAGACGACAGGCAGGCTGGGCTCTGCCGCTTTGCTAAACGGCAGCGGCAAGCTCCTCGGCCTTGAGACGGCCACGGGTCCGCTGAGCCATCTGCGCGAGCTGATTCCTCTCAGCGGCCGGCTGCTTGACTCTGCCGGCCTGGAAAAAAGACAGCTCACGCACATCGCGGTTTCTGCCGGCCCGGGATCCTTTACCGGCGTGCGCATCGGCGTGGCCACGGCCAGAGCGCTGTGCCAGAGCCTCGCCCTGCCGGCGGTCGCAGTGCCGACGCTGACGGCTTTCCTGCAAAAACCGCAGGCGCTGTCCCTGCCCGCTGACACGGTGGCCTGCGCCATCATCAACGCCCGCCGCGGTCAGGTATACGGCGTCGTTGACGGATATATGCCGCCGTGCGCCTGCATGCTGACGGACGTCCTCGAAATCGCCCAAAAGCAGATCTTTCCGCACGGAAAAAAGCTGCTTTTCTTCGGCGACGGCATAGACGCCTACGCAAAACAGATCGATGAAGCGCTGGCCGGATGCGGCAGCTACAGCTTTGCGGACGAATCCTGCCGTTATCAGGATGCGGCTTCTGTGGGCAAGCTGGCACTGCAGATGATTGCGCGCGGACAGACCGTAAATTATGCGCAGCTTGAGCCTGACTATATGCGCCAGGCTGAGGCCGAGCAGAAGCTGGCCGCCGGGGAGCTGCCGATCTGCAAGGGGCCGCGCCAGGAATGAGCGCGGCAGCAGGAATAAACAGGAATGAATAGGGGAAAAAGAGGCGATTAAAATGAAAGAGCTGGTCATCAGACGGGCCGTGCCGGAGGACGCGGAGGCGATCGCGCGCCTGGAAAAGCTGTGCTTCAGCGAGCCGTGGTCGTATGACTCGGTCTATCACGAGCTGGCCGCAAACAGGAGAGCCTTTTATCTGGCTGCCGATCTGTGCGGGCGGCTGGTGGGCTATGCCGGGCTCTGGCTCATCGGCGACGAAGGCCATATCACCAATGTGGCCGTCGATCCGCAGGAAAGAGGGCGGGGCATCGGCGACCTGCTGGTGGGCGCTCTGATCGAAGATTCGCGCCGGCTGGGCGCTGCAAGCCACACGCTGGAAGTCAGAACCGGCAACGCAGCGGCAATCAGCCTTTACGAAAAACACGGCTTTACGGCCGCGGGCGTGCGGCCGGGATATTACGAAGACAACGGCGAAGACGCCATCATAATGTGGAGAAAACAGGACCATGAAGGATAACAGATTTATCACGCTGGCCTTTGAATCAAGCTGCGATGAGACGGCGGTGGCAGTAGTCGCCGACGGCCGGCAGGTGCTGGCGAACGTGATCTCTTCGCAGATCGAGATCTTCAAAAACTACGGCGGCGTAGTGCCGGAGATCGCGGCCAGACATCATCTGGAAAATATAAATTATGTGCTCGATCAGGCGCTGGCAGAAGCCGGCCTGACGCTGGATGACGTCGATCTGATCGGCGTGACGGAAGGGCCGGGACTGGTCGGCGCGCTGCTGATCGGCGTGGCCACGGCCAAGGCGGTGGCCTTTGCCCGCGATCTGCCGCTTGTCGGCGTTCATCATATCATGGGGCACATAGCCGCCAACTACATCCAGTTTCCCGCGCTTGAGCCGCCGTTTACGGCGCTGATAGTCAGCGGCGGTCATACCAACATTGCCGACGTGGACAGCTATACGACCTGCCGCGTCCTCGGCAGCACCAGGGACGACGCGGTGGGCGAGGCCTACGACAAGGTGGCCCGCGTGCTCGGCCTCGGCTATCCGGGCGGGCCGAAGATCGATGCGCTCGCCTCTGAGGGCGATCCGCAGGCGGTGCATTTCAAGCGAGTGTACCTGGAAAAGGACAGCTACGATTTCAGCTTCAGCGGGCTCAAGACAGCGGTGCTCAACCACCTCAACAGCGCCCGCCAGAAGCGCGAGGAAATCAACAGGGCCGACATCGCCGCCAGCTTTCAGCAGGCGGTGCTTGAGGTCATCTGCGACAAGGCAATCAAGGCAGCCGTGGAGCTGGGCTATGGCAAGCTTGTGCTGGCCGGAGGCGTAGCGGCCAACTCTGCGCTCAGACGCGAGCTGGGCGCGCGCTGTGCAGAAAAGGGACTGGAGCTTTTTATCCCATCTCCGGCTCTGTGTACGGATAACGGAGCCATGATCGCCTGCGCCGCATATTACAAATACAAGGAAGGAAAGACGGCAGACCTGTACATGGACGCTCATGCCAGCCTGCCGTTTGCAGAGAAAAAATGATAGCTCTCTCAGCCAGCGGACTGACAAAAGCATACGGCACCGATGTGATCATTGAAGACGTGAGCTTTCACATCAACAGCGGCGAGCGCGTCGGCCTGATCGGCCGCAACGGCGCGGGCAAGACCACGCTGCTTTCGCTGATCTGCGGCGAGCTTGCGCCTGATGCGGGGCAGATATATATGTCCGCGGGCCTGAAGCTCGGCTACCTCAAGCAGCGCGACAATTTCTGCGGCGAGGACACCGTGATCGAAGCGATAGAGCGCATCTTTGCGCCTCTGCATGAGCTGGAAGAAGAGATCGCCAGGGCGGCGGACATGGCGGCCCGGCGCCCGCAGGACAGCCGCCTGCTGGACAGACTGGATCAGCTCAACCAGGAATACGAAAAAAAGGGCGGCTACACCTACAAATCGGAGATGACGGGTATTTTAAGCTCCATGGCCTTCGGCGAGGAATTCCGGCAGAAAAAGATCGCCTCTCTTTCGGGCGGCGAGCGGACGCGGCTGGCTCTGGCGGCGCTGCTGCTGGAAAAGCCGGATCTGCTGATCCTGGACGAGCCGACCAATCACCTGGACATCGGCATGCTCAAGTGGCTGGAGCAGTATCTGGCCTCTTACCGCGGCAGCATCCTCATCGTTTCGCATGACCGCTATTTTCTCGACCGCTGCGTAAACCGCATCTTCGAGATCGAGCACCATCATCTGCGCGCCTACGAGGGTAATTACACCGCTTTTGCTGCGAAAAAGCGCCAGCTGCGCGAGGCGGAGCTGAGAGCCTATAACAACCAGCAGCGCGAGCTTGCCCGCCAGGAGGAAATGATTCGCCACATGAAGGAGCGCGGCACGGAGAAGCTGGCCAAGCGGGCGCAGTCGCGCGAAAAGCGTCTTGCGCACGTGCAGCGCCTGGACGCGCCGCAGAGCGCAGAGGGCAGCATCAAGATAGAATTTAAACAGGATTTTCAGTCCGGCGGCGATGTGATCATGGCCGAGGGACTGGCAAAATCCTTCGGCACCGGCGCGCAGAAGCGCCTGCTGTTTGAAAACGTGGATCTGGACATCAAGCGCGGCGAGAAGGTCTGCATCGTCGGCCCCAACGGCGTGGGCAAGACCACCCTGCTGCGCCTGCTTCTGCAGGAGCTCGCGCCGGACAGAGGCCGCCTGCGCATCGGACACAACGTGACCTTCGGCTACTATGATCAGGGGCAGCAGCTGCTGAATCCGGCCAACACGGTGCTGGAAGAAATGAAGCAGACTTACCGCCTTTACACTGACACCAAGATGCGTTCGCTGCTGGGCAGATTTCTGTTTCGCGGCGACGACGTTTTCCTCAGCGTCGCCTCGCTCAGCGGCGGCGAAAAGGCCCGGCTTGCGCTTCTGAAGCTGATGCTTTCCGGGGCCAACACCCTGCTGCTCGACGAGCCGACCAACCACATGGACATCGAATCGAAGGAAGTCTTTGAAGAGGCGCTGGCCGAATTTCCCGGCACGGCGATCATCATTTCGCACGACCGCTACTTTCTGCAGAAGATCCCGGACCGCATCCTCGAGCTCTCTGCCGGCGGCATCACGGAATTCCTCGGCAAATACGATTATTACATGGAGAAGAAAGCGCAGATCACATCCGGCCGCAAATATCTTTCGCAGCTGCCGGCGGGCGCGGGCTCTTGCGGCGGGGCAGAAGGACCGGGTGATCTTGCGGCTTCGGGCGTGACGGCGGAGCTTTCTGCGGAGGAAAGACGCCGTCTCAACAAGAAGCTCGAGGCAGAGCAGCGCAAAACGGCGCGCCAAAAGCAATCTCTCGAAGAGCAGCTTTCTGCCTATGAAAAGGAGATCGGCGAGCTTGAGATGCGCATGTGCGCCGAGGAAAACGCCAGCGATTACGAGCTCCTGGCCGAGCTGGGCACGCGGCTTGAGCAGCTGAAGGGCGAATACGAGGACACCTTTGAGCGCCTCCTGCTCCTGGAAGAGTGATTTTTGAAGAAAAAATCACAATCAAGACAAAAAATGTACTTGAAATAGCGTAAGAAAGTCATTATAATAAGGCGTAGTCTATTGATAGAATATAAAACGGAGGCGTTAAAATGATTTTTGACAAAGTAAAGGAAATTATCATAGAACAGCTGCAGGTAGAGGAGTCCGAGGTGACCATGGATACCAATCTGATGAAGGATCTTTCTGCTGACTCCCTGGATGCGGTTGAGATCATCATGGCCATCGAGGATGAGTATGGCATCGAGATTCCTGATGAAGAGGCTGAGAAGTTCCAGACCGTAAGGGATCTGGTTAAATACGTTGAGGACAATAAGTAGTACGACAGAGAATGAGAAACAAACAGATTTCCAAGGCGGTCATCAAGAGGCTGCCGCGATACAGAAGATACTTACGTGAGCTGCAGAAAAAGGGTGTCGAGAAGATCTCTTCCAAGGACCTGAGCAAGCTGATCGGCTACACTGCTTCGCAGATCCGCCAGGACCTGAACAACTTCGGCGGTTTCGGACAGCAGGGCTACGGCTACAGCGTCAACAACCTTTACGAGGAGATCGGCACTATTCTCGGGCTCGACAAGGAATACAAGATGGCGATCGTCGGCTACGGCCGGCTGGGCCGGGCCATTGCCAACTACATCGCCAACAACGAGCCCAAGTTCCACATCATCGGTATTTTCGACGTAAAGAAGATAATTCAGGATATTGACGACGTGGAGTTCGACGACGCGCAGATCATGACCTGCAAGTCGCTGGCCGGCTTCATCCGTTCGGAGCAGGTGGACATCGCTGTCATCACCGTGCCGGCCGAAAAGGCTCAGCTGGTGGCCGACACCGTTGCCGACGCCGGCGTCAAGGGCATCTGGAATCTGACCGCCGTCGATCTGGAAATCCCTGCAGGCATTGCCGTGGAAAATGTGCACATGAGCGACAGTCTCCACGCGCTGGCCTATTACATGCAGGACGCAGAATAGAGGCTATATCGTATGATATGCGGCCGCCCGCCAGGGCGGCCGTTCGTTTTTTTGTGCCCGCCGCCCCGGCGGGGTTTGGGGTGCCGCGGCGCCGGGTTTCCTGGCGGCCGGGCGCGGCAGGACAAGCGCTTTGGAGCGCCGTGCCGCTGCGCAGCCATCCGAAACGGCGCGGCAGGACAAGGTTTTTTTCTTGTTGCTGCAAAATAGCGCAGTGAGCGAAAACAGCGGACAAGGTTTTTTTCTTGTATCTGGCATTTGTGTGCCGCTGCGAACAAGAGATTGTCTTAACCCCGGCGCGGAGGTTCTCAAAACCGGATTTTGCCGCTCGGCAGGTGATTTTACGCTGTGTTTGCAGGCTCGCGACGGAGAAATTGCCGGAGCCTTTTTCTTCAAGCCTTAATTCCTGCTGCAGCAAGAAAAAAACCTTGTCCGCTGTTTTCTCTGAGAGTGTTTCCGACTGCTTGCAAGAAAAAAACCTTGTCCTGTCGCAAATATTCCTCACACTACTGCAAAAATCTCTTGTAAATATAACCCTTATATGGTAATATTTAACATATAAGGGCGTATGAGGAGGAGATTAAATGAGAGAAAAATTGCTGAATGTACTCGAAGCATTGTTTGCCGCTGAAAAGCAGACTCTGGATGCGATAAAAGAGGAACGCAGGGCAATTAAAACCAAGGGCAGTCTGGTCATCAGAATGCGTAAACCGTACATGCTCTTTACCGAGAAGATAAACGACAGGGAATATGGCATCATGCGTGACCGGGAAAAAATCCGCCGTCTGGCGCGCAAGCGCTTTCTGGAAAAGGCAATTGCCGATGGGGAAATCTGCTGCCGGCTGCTTGCGGAAACGATAACGCGTTTGAAAAGTCACCAGGGCAGAGCGCTCTTTCCTGAAGGCTGGGAGCAGGTGCCCGAGCTGCAGGCCGCCCGCTTTTCTGCCCGAGAGCTTTTATGGCTTTCAACTGCTGCCAGCAGCAACCAGAAGGAACCGGAAAAACTGACATATATGACGCGAGCCGGAATTTCGGTGCGTTCCAAGTCTGAGCGCCTGATAGCCGACAAGCTGGCAGAATATGCGCTGCCGTTCAGATATGAGGCCCGCTATGAAAACTATGCGCACGGTGAATCCTTTGTTGCTTATCCTGATTTTACGATTCTGCGCGCGGACGGACGCGAGGTCGTCTGGGAGCATTTCGGGCTCATGAACGATGACGAATATGCGGCCAGAACCGTTCGCAAGATAATCGACTATCAGCGCGGAGGATGTTCACTGGCGCGTGATCTGATCTGTACCTTTGAGGAAGACATTAAAGACCCGCAAGCGCTGGATCAGATCATACAGCGATTTTTGCTGTAGGGGCGGAAGGGTCCGCCGCAGAGGCTGCGGGCTGACCCCGGCCGCGCGCAAGAAAAAAGGATGTCTCGCGGCGAGACATCCTCGTTCCCTCTTATTAGGATATTAGCCCTCTACCGGTGCATCTACAGGGCAAACGTTTGCGCAGGAACCGCAGTCGATGCAGGCGTCAGCGTCGATAACGTAAGTGCTTTCGCCTTCGCTGATAGCTTCTACCGGGCACTCGGAAGCGCAAGCTCCGCAAGAGATGCAGGCATCTGTGATTTTGTAAGCCATTGTAACTCCTCCTATGTAAAAAAGATATATCTTTTACCAAGACAATTATAGCAGAATGAGTTATAATAGTAAAGTAAAAAAAGCAAAGAGGGATGAAAATGGAAGTATATACGCTGGTTGGAAAAAGCGGCACGGGCAAGAGCTTTCATGCCATGAACCTGTGCAAGAAGCTGGATATAGAAGCCATCATCGACGACGGTCTCTTCATTTATAAAAACAGCGTCATTGCCGGCGAGTCGGCCAAGCGCGCCAGCACCAAGATCGGCGCTGTCAAGGTCGCGCTTTTCAGCGACGATGAGATGCAGAAAAAGGTCGTTTCCGCCATCAAACAGAAGAAGCCGCGCAGCATTCTGGTGCTGGGTACCAGCGACGGCATGGTCGACAGGATCATCAGGCGGCTGGAGCTGCCGGAGCTGCCGGCGGACAGCCTGCACCGCATTAGGATCGAAGAAATCACGACTGCCGAAGAGCGGGAAACGGCGCATCAGCAGCGCGAGACTCTCGGCAAGCACGTGATTCCTGCGCCTGCCATGCAGCTCAAGCGCACCTTCGCCGGTTATTTCATGGACCCCTTGCGCTTCTTCCGCGGCAAGGATCAGGGCGCGGCGGCCGAGAGGACGGTCGTCAGGCCGACCTACAGCTATATGGGCGAGTATTTCGTGGCCGAGCGCGTGATCGACGACATCGTCACCTGCCTGGCCAGACTGACGCCCGACATCACCCGCGTGATCTATGTGGTGCAGAATCCGGGCGCCGAGAGCTACCGCCTCAAGGTAGGGGTCAAGCTCAGGAGGGGCTGCCCGATCTGGGAGACGGCGGGCGAGTTTCAGCAGCAGCTGGAGGCGCAGATCGAAAAGATGACCGCTTTTAACGTGACGGAGATAGACATAGAGGTCAGGGGCGTCAGCTAGCCGGCGCGCAGAAAGGAACGAGACGAACGTGCAATACATAGCAGAAAACATCAGCGATTTCAACACCGATCATATCTTTGACTGCGGCCAGTGCTTCCGCTGGCAGAGGCAGGAGGACGCCAGCTACATCGGTCCGGCCATGGGCAGGATCGTGAGAGTTTCATATGAAGACGGCCGTCTGACGATCGACAACTGTACGGAAGAAGATTTCCGCACCATATGGTACGACTACTTCGACCTGGGCCGCGACTACGGTCAGCTCAAGCGCGGACTTTCGCAGCACGACAAGGTCATGCAGGCCGCCGCAGACTACGGCAGCGGCATCAGAATTCTGCGCCAGGATTTCTGGGAAACGGTCGTATCATTTATAATCTCGCAGAACAACAATATTCCCCGCATCAAGGGCTGCATCGAGGCGGTCTGCAAGCAGTGCGGCGAACCGCTGGGCGCTTACGCGGGACACGAGTTTTTCGCCCTTCCCACGCCCGAAAAGATGGCTTCGCTGGAAAGCGAAGACCTTGCTCCCTGCCGGCTCGGCTACAGAGCGCCGTACCTCGTCAGGACGGCCCGCCAGATGATCGAGCGGGGCGGCCCTGAAGCCGTTAAAAAAGAACTGAAGAAGGCAGAGGACCCGCTTGCTGCGCTGCAGGAATTCTGCGGCGTCGGGCCCAAGGTGGCGGCCTGCATTTCCCTTTTCGGTCTCGGCCGCATGGACGCCTTTCCGATCGACGTGTGGATGCGCCGCGTGATGAACAGGCTTTACGGGATCGACGAGAAAGACGTTAAGGGCATGAAAGCCTACGCTGCCGAGCATTTCGGCGCCAACGGCGGCATCGCTCAGCAGTACCTTTTCTACTACATCAGAGCGCTCGAGCGGGAAGAATAAAATATATTGTAGATTTTGTGAAATTTCTTCGGCACCCTCTTGACATTATACGCGCCATGGATATAATAAATAATGTTAGCACTCATAAGAGATGAGTGCCAACACATACCGGAGATCAAAAAGTCAAAATATGATTCATGGAGGTATATATAAAATGATAGGAATCAAGCCACTGGGTGACAGAGTAGCAATCAAGAAGCTCGAAGCAGAAGAAAAGACGCAGGGCGGTCTGATCCTGACCAGCTCCGCCAAGGAGCAGCCGCAGGTAGCGGAAGTAGTTGCCGTAGGACCGGGAACCAAAGATGAGCCGATGGAACTGAAGGTCGGCGACAAGGTTATTTTCCCTAAATACGGCGGCACGGAAGTTAAATATAACGGCGAAGAGTACACGATCATGCACCAGAGCGACGTTCTGGCAGTTATTGAATAATCAGGAGGGGTGTTAAAATGGCAAAGGAAATTTTTTACGGAGAAGAAGCAAGACGCAAGCTGCAGTCCGGAGTAGATCAGCTTGCCGATACTGTGAAGATCACGCTGGGACCTAAGGGCCGCAACGTACTTATAAGCAAGACCTTCGGTTCGCCGCTGATCACCAACGACGGCGTGACGATCGCCAAGGAGATCGAGCTGGAGGATTCTGTTGAAAACATGGGCGCGCAGGTAGTTAAAGAAGTCGCTTCCAAGACGAACGACGTAGCCGGAGACGGCACCACGACTGCTACTCTGCTGGCTCAGATCATCATCAAGGAAGGCTTCAAGAATGTAGCCGCCGGCGCCAACCCGATGGAGCTGAAAAAAGGTATCCAGGGTGCAGTAGACGTAGCTGTAGATGAGATCGGCAGACTGGCCAAGCCGGTGGAGACCAAGGAATCCATCGCGCAGGTAGCTTCCGTTTCCGCCGCTGACGAGGAGATCGGTCACCTGATCGCCGAGGCCATGGAAAAGGTGGGCAAGGACGGCGTTATCACCGTTGAAGAATCCAAGAGCATGGGCACTACCCTGGAGGTAGTAGAAGGCATGCAGTTCGACAGAGGATACCTGTCGGCTTACATGGTTTCCGACACCGAAAAGATGGAAGCCGTGATGGAGAATCCGCTGATCCTCATCACCGACAAGAAGATTTCCAGCATCCAGGAGCTGGTTCCTATTCTGGAAAAGGTTATGCAGCAGGGACGCAAGCTGCTGATCATCGCTGAAGATATTGAGGGAGAGGCTCTGGCCAACCTCGTTGTAAATAAACTCAGAGGCGTTATCGACGTCGTTGCCGTTAAGGCTCCGGCCTTCGGCGACAGAAGAAAAGCGATGCTGGAGGATATTGCTATCCTCACCGGCGGTACTGTTATTGCCAGCGATCTGGGCTATGAGCTCAAGGAAGTTACCCTTGATATGCTCGGCAGCGCTGCCACCGTCAAGGTTGACAAGGAGAATACCGTCATCGTCAGCGGCGCCGGCAGCAAGGCTGACGTTCAGGCCAGAATCGGCAGCATCAAGACTCAGATCGAAGAGACCACTTCCGAATTCGACAAGGAAAAGCTGCAGGAGAGACTTGCCAAGCTGTCCGGCGGCGTAGCCGTTATCAAGGTCGGCGCAGCCACAGAGACCGAGCTCAAGGAGCGCAAGCTGAGAATCGAGGATGCTCTTAACTCCACCAAGGCAGCCGTCGAAGAAGGTATCGTTTCCGGCGGCGGCGTAGCGCTGGTAAATACCATCGACGCCGTTAAGAAGTATGTCGATACTCTGTCCGGCGATGTCAAGACCGGTGCCATGATCATCGTCAGAGCGCTGGAAGAGCCTGTTCGTCAGATCGCCGAGAACGCCGGCATCGAGGGCAGCGTAGTTGTAGCCGAGGTTAAGAAGAGCAAGGCCGGCGTTGGCTTCAATGCTGCTACCGAGGAGTACGTAAACATGATCGAAGCCGGTATCGTCGATCCGGCCAAGGTTACCAGATCCGCTCTGCAGAACGCCGCTTCCGCTTCAGCCATGCTGCTGACCACCGAAGCCGGCATCGTAGACATCAAGGAGCCTGCACCACCTGTTGCAGCTGCCCCGGGCATGGGCGGCATGGGCGGCATGATGTAATCGCGCCGTAACCACTGCAACCGCGATGTAATCGCGCCGCAAGGCCTTTCATAAAGCAAGACAATCCCCCTGCGTCTCTGGCAGGGGGATTTTTGCGAGATAGGGGCGCAAGGGAAGAGAGGAGAATTTCCTGTCCTGGCGGTCAGACATTTTTTCATGAACAACCTCAAATATCGCGCCTAAATCCCTTGCCAAGCGCGGCAAAATACGGTACAATATACGAAAATAAAGCAGGCGGCAGGATCCGGCAGAGGATTCCATTCGGCCGTCTGTTTCTATAGATATGCAAGGGAGAAGGGAGAGCAATATGGCATACTACTTTGAAGAACCGTCCAGGACCTTTAACGAATACCTGCTGGTGCCGGGCTACACCAGCAAAGAATGTACCGTAGAGAATGTTTCCTTGAAGACCCCGGTGACCAGATACAAAAAAGGTGAAGAACCGGCGATCAGCATGAATATTCCACTGGTTTCCGCCATCATGCAGGCCGTATCAGGCGAGAAGATGGCAATCGCGCTGGCGAAGGAAGGTGGAATATCTTTTGTTTTTTGCTCGCAGACCATCGAAAATCAGGCTAACATGATCAGAAGGGTCAAGGCCCATAAGGCCGGCTTTGTGACCAGCGATTCCAACCTCAGACCAGATCAGACGCTGGCCGACGTGCTCGAGCTCAAAGCCCGCAAGGGCCACAGCACCATCGCCATCACCGACGACGGTACGGCGGAGGGCAAGATCCTCGGCCTGGTGACCAGCCGCGATTACAGGGTAAGCCGCATGTCTCCCGACACCAGGATCAGCGAATTCATGACACCGTTTGAGAAGCTGATCTACGGCAAGGCCGGCATCACCCTCAGCGAAGCCAACGACATCCTCTGGGACAACAAGCTCAACGCTCTGCCGATCATCGATGAAAATCAGAGACTGACGCACTTCGTTTTCCGCAAGGACTACGATTCGCACAAATCCAATCCGAACGAGCTTTTAGACGCGCACAAGCGCTACATAGTAGGCGCCGGCGTCAACACCAGAGATTATCAGGAAAGAATCCCCGCTCTGATCGAGGCGGGCGCAGATATTCTCTGCCTGGACAGCTCCGAGGGCTACAGCGAGTGGCAGGCTGAAGCCATCGCCTGGGTGCGAGAAAAGTACGGCGACACCGTCAAGATCGGCGCCGGCAACGTGGTTGACGGCGAAGGCTTCCGCTTCCTGGCAGACGCAGGCGCTGACTTCATCAAGATCGGCATCGGCGGCGGTTCGATCTGTATCACCAGAGAGCAGAAAGGCATCGGCCGCGGACAGGCTACCGCTGTCATCGAGGTGGCGGCCGCCAGAGACGAGTATTTTAAGGAGACGGGCATCTATGTGCCGATCTGTTCCGACGGCGGCATCGTCTACGATCACCATATGACGCTGGCGCTGGCCATGGGCGCAGACTTCATCATGCTGGGCAGATATTTCGCCCGCTTTGACGAATCGCCGACCAACAAGCTCAACGTCAACGGCAGCTATGTCAAAGAATACTGGGGCGAAGGCTCAAGCCGCGCCAGAAACTGGCAGCGCTACGATCTGGGCGGCGACCCGCGCATGAAATTTGAGGAAGGCGTGGACTCATATGTTCCTTACGCCGGCTCTCTGCACGACAACGTGAACCTTTCCCTGACGAAAGTGAAGTCGACCATGTGCAACTGCGGTGCTCTCAGCATCAAGGAGCTGCAGCAAAAAGCCAAGCTGACGCTGGTTTCCGCCACTTCCATCGTGGAAGGCGGAGCCCACGACGTTATACTCAAAGACACTTCAAACAACGTGATAAAATAAGGAGGCAAAATGGACAGCAACAAAAGACCTGAAGATATGCAACGTATCACCACCCGGGCGCTGGCAGAGAAGTTTATAGATGAACAGGTGGAAGCCATCAGAGAACAGGTAGGCGACAAGAAAGTCCTGCTGGCTCTCTCCGGAGGCGTGGATTCCTCCGTGGTGGCGGCGCTGCTCATTAAAGCCATCGGAAAGCAGCTGGTCTGCGTTCACGTAAATCACGGCCTGCTCAGAAAAGGAGAGCCGGAGCAGGTAGTTTCTGTTTTCCGCGATCAGATGGACGCCAATCTGGTCTACGTAGATGCCGTAGACAGATTCCTTGACAAGCTGGCGGGAGTCGACGATCCCGAAACCAAGCGAAAGATTATCGGAGCCGAGTTCATAAGAGTTTTCGAGGAAGAGGCGAGAAAGCTGGACGGCGTGGAGTTCCTTGCACAGGGTACCATCTATCCTGACATTCTCGAAAGCGACGGAGTAAAGGCTCATCACAACGTAGGCGGACTGCCGGAAGACCTTCAGTTCGAGCTGGTGGAGCCGGTAAAGCTTCTCTACAAGGACGAGGTTCGCGTAGTGGGAGAAGCCCTGGGACTTCCTGACAGCATGGTTTACCGTCAGCCGTTCCCGGGACCGGGTCTTGGCGTAAGGTGCACGGGCGCCATTACCCGCGACCGTCTCGAAGCCGTCAGAGAAGCGGACGCTATCGTCCGCGAGGAAATCGGCAAGATGGAGAAAACCCCTTGGCAGTACTTTGTGGCAATCCCTGACCTTAAGTCGACCGGTATCAAAGACGGCAAGCGCTACATGG
>CALWNX010000091.1 GCA_944382925.1 uncultured Clostridia bacterium
AGAGGAACAGCATAGAGCATAGTCTGTTGGATCAAAAATACCATTACTTGTTCCCTCCTTCCTTCTGCTTTCTCTCACGTCTGTTGAGCAGCATCTTGATCAGCATCGCAAAGGCGCTCAGGTATACAATCGCCGCGATGATGATGTCAGCGATATACTCGTTGTAGGCCGTCAGCGTCTTCAGCTGCATACCGGCGATGTCCAGCATCGACATGAAGCAGCCGGTAAAGATGACGCCGAGCGGATGGTTGGCGGCCAGCAGCGCGACCGGAATGCCGTTGAAGCCTTCGTCCGGCAGCATCTGATAGGTAGACCAGAAGAACTCGGTATTGCCGGCCAGATAGTAGAGCGAAGCTCCGGCTGCCGACAGGGCGCCGGCGATAGCCATCGAAGCGATGATGCTGAGCTTGTCGTTGATGCCGGCATATCTGGCCGCGTGGCGGTTGCTGCCGCAGGCCTTGAGCGCATAGCCGAAGGTGGTCTTGGTCATGACGATATAGACGATGATCGCCAGGATGATCGCAATCACGATGCCGCCCGAAACCTGCGAGCCGGGGAACAGCTTGTCGAGACCGAAGTCAAAGGTCTCCACCCCGTTCGTCGAGGTCGGTTTGATGTAGCCGACCTTGCCGCCCGCCTCGGCATTTTTAAGATTATCCCGCACATCGAAGAACCAGGTCACCAGATTGGCGGCGATCCAGTTGGTCATGATGCAGGTGATTACTTCGTTGATGTTCAGGTATGCCTTGAGCACGCCCGGAATGCAGCCCCAGAGCGCGCCGGCAAGCATGCCGCCCAGGAAAGCGCAGATCCACACCAGCCAGGCCGGGATAGTCTCCGTCGGCAGCGAAAGCGCGATGTACAGCGTCGCCGTCGTTCCCATCAGATACTGACCCGGAGCGCCGATATTGAACAGGCCCGTCCTGAAGGCTACCGCGACCGAAAGACCGGTCATGATCAGCGGCGTGCCGCGGAATAGCATGTTGCCGATGTTGGTCGGGTTAAAGCCGAAGGTCAGCTCGCCCGCTTCCCGGCCGGTGCTGAACAGACCGAGGAAAACCAGCTTGATACCCTCGAGCATGCCCTTGGAGGTGATGCCCTCCTTGGTCAGACCGACGATGATGATGATCAGCATACCCACTACCATGCCGATAAGGATGGAGATGATGGCGGAAAGAATGCTTTTAAAGCCGTCTGTACTGTAGAACTTCTGCTTGCCCGTTGCAGGATCTATCTGCATCATTTCGCTTGCACCTCCTTATCCTGGCGCTTGGCGCCCGACATGTAAAGGCCGAGCTCGTTGGCGTCCGTCTTTTCCGGGTCGAGCTCGCCGACGATCTGCCCCTCGTACATCACGAGGATGCGGTCGGAAAGGCTCATGACCTCATCCAGCTCCAGCGATACCAGCAGGATCGCCTTGCCTGCGTCTCTTTCAGCCACCAGCTGCTTGTGGATGTGCTCAATGGCGCCCACGTCAAGACCTCTGGTCGGCTGTACAGCCACGATCAGCGGCTCGTTTCTGTCCAGCTCTCTGGCGATGATCGCTTTCTGCTGGTTTCCTCCGGACATGCTGCGGGCGACCGTCACCGGGCCCTGTCCGGAACGTATATCGTATTCTTCTATAAGCCTGTCGGCGTATTTTCTAACTTCATTGAATTTTATAAATCCGTGCTGCTGGAACTGCTCTTCTCTGAATCTCTGCAGGACGAGATTCTGCTCCAGCGTATAGGCGAGCACCAGACCGTGCTTGTGGCGGTCCTCAGGGATGTGGCTCATGCCGGTCAGGCTGCGTTCTCTGATGCTGGCGTGGGAAATATCCTTGCCGCACAGCTCGACCGCGCCGCCGGAAGCTTTTTCCAGTCCCGTCAGACCATAGACGAGCTCCGTCTGTCCGTTGCCGTCGATACCGGCAATGCAGACGATCTCACCCTTTCTGACCGCAAACGATACGCCTCTGACAGCGTCGTTATGATGAATCTTGGACGGTACTGTCAGATCCCTGACAGAGAGCACCGTCTCGCCCGGCACCGCTTTGGTCTTGTCGATCTCCAGCTGCACCGGCCTGCCGACCATCATCGTCGACAGCTCCTGCTTGGTGACGTCCTTGGTGTTGACCGTGCCGATGCACTTGCCCTTCTGCAGAACCGTGACACGGTCCGAAACCGCCATGATCTCGTTTAGCTTATGGGTGATGAAAAGGATCGACTTGCCCTCTCTGGCAAAGCCGCGCATCGTCTCCATCAGCTCTTCGATCTCCTGCGGCGTCAGAACTGCCGTCGGCTCGTCGAAGATCAGGATCTCGTTATCGCGGTAGAGCATCTTAAGGATCTCCACTCGCTGCTGCATGCCGACGGTTATATCCTCGACCTTGGCGTCGACGTCGACCTTGAGCCCGTATTTTTCAGACAGCTCCAGCACTCTCCTGCGGGCCTCCTTCTTCTGCAGAAAGCCCAGCTTGGTGGTCTCCGCCCCGAGGATGATGTTGTCCAGGACGGAAAAGACGTCGATGAGCTGGAAATGCTGGTGGACCATGCCGATTCCCAGCGCCGTGGCATCGTTAGGATTTTTGATCCTCACTTCCTTGCCGTCCTTGAGGATAGTGCCTGCTTCAGGCTGATAAAGACCAAATAAAACGCTCATCAGGGTGGACTTGCCGGCGCCGTTTTCTCCCAGCAGCGCATGGATCTCCCCCTTTTTCAGCTGCAGCGTTATATCGTCGTTGGCCACGATCCCGGGAAACTCCTTGCGGATGTGGTTCATTTCTATTACGTATTCTGCCATCGTCCTATCCTTTGTAAAAAATGCTGTAACCTGTAAAAAGGGGGAACATAAAATTCCCCCTTTTTATGCAAATCTTCTGATTTGTTCAGTTTCTTAAGCTCATCCTCTTGCGATTAGCTTACGAAAGTGACATGCTCCCATTCAACGGTGCTCGGATCAGCAAGATCTTCGTTGGAAATCTCAACCTCGCCGTTCTTTATCTGTTCAAAGAGAGCGTTGTAGTCGTCTACTGTCCAGTTCTCAAGCGACCAGGTGTCGGTCGGCAGGCCAACAGCATTATGCTCGGCGCCGAAGGTAGTAGCCTTGCCGGCATAGTCAGCCCATTTGCCATCATATTCTGCAGCCAGGATTTCCTTCGTGGAGCCGGCCAGATCCTTCATGGCGGAGGTTACAACGGTGTCGGACAGACCGGACTGGTCAACGTCAACGCCGATGATGTCGCCGTCGTTAGCGCCGGCTGCCGCAGTACCGGACTGGAACATGCTGCCGCCACACATGAAGATAACTTCAGTACCGGACTCAAACCAGCCGTTCAGCATGGCCTGCAGATCCTGGGAAGCTTCAAAGTTAGCGCCGTATTCAAAGCTGTATCTCATCTCTACATCGGTGCCCTTAACTGCTGCGCCGTCTTCTACGCCCTGTACAAAGCCGTAGCCGTATCTGTTGCAGGCAGGGTTGGTTCCGCCGCCGCCGCCGGAGAATCCGATCTTGGTATAGCCCTCCATAGCTGCCGCATAACCGGCCAGGTAACCGGACTGCTCTTCTCTGTAGTTTATAGAGGCGATGTTGTCGATACCCTCGATGCTACCGTCAATGAATACGAAGTGAACATCAGGGTAATCGGCAGCAGCCTGCTCAAGTGCCTTAACCTGCATAAATCCGGCAGTTACCACGATTCTGGCGCCTGCATCGGCAGCAGCCTTCATGGCATCGTATCTGTCGGTATCGGTAGCCTGAGCGCCGTTAGCCGGCTGATAATACTTGTAGGACAGGTCGTTTTCGGAAGCATAGGCCTTAACGCCGTTCCAGGTGAACTGGTTGAAGGAACCGTCCTTCAGCTCGCCTACGTCAGTGATGAAGGCGATCTCGTAAGTTCCGTCTTCAGACTCCATGGTATCAGGGATCGCATCGTATTCTGCGCCCGGAGCCGGAGTCTCAACAGTAGTGTCCCCACCTTCTTCAGTAGTCGTATCGCCGCCGCAGGCTGCGAATGCGAATACCATCGCGAAGATGAGCAATAATGAAAGAAATTTCTTCATTTTCTCCCTCCTCAGTATTACAGTAATAGGTTTGTTTTAATTATATAATAAACTGGGAGAAAGGAAAAGTACTTTTTGCGTACTTATGGATTTTTTGTCAAAAAAATGTTAACGAAATATGTGATTGCTGTTACGAAATGAAGATCTGCACCCAGTAGCTCCGGCCGCTTTCGTCGTAGGCAAGACCTACGCCCAGCTTCTCATACTGCGGCTTGAGGATGTTTGCCTTGTGCCCGCTGGAAGCCATCCAGGCCTTCATCACGGAGCGGGCGTCCTTCTGCCCTCTGGCGATATTTTCTCCCGCCGAGGTGTAGTTTATACCGTGGTCCCTGAGCATATCGAAGGCCGAGCCGTAGAGCGGTGAATTATGTGAAAAATACTTGTTTTTTGCCATGTCCTCAGCTTTGAGCTGCGCTACCTTCGTCAGCTTTGTGTCTGTCGTAAGTGCCTTAAGGCCGGCATTTTGCCGCTCCTGGTTGACCAGCGCCAGCACCTGCGCGGTCTGGCTTTGCACCTGGCTGTCACCCGGCTCCTGCTCCTGACCGCCCGGGCCTTGTCCGCCCGGCTCCTGCTCCTGATCGCCCGGCTCCTGGCCGCCGCCCAGCAGCTGCGCAAGCAATTTGTAAATATCCGTCAGATAAGGCTTGAGCGCCGCATCCTCAGGGGCGGTGCCGGCAAAGGCATATCCGGCCGAACTGACCGTAAGCGCCAGCAGCATGACGGTAATCAGCAATTTTCTTTTCATCTTCAATACTCCTTTCGCTTTTGCGCAGGCAGCCTTGCTTGTCAGTCCGCCTGCTTATACACAAAACTATAGAGGATGAAAGCAGATTTGTAAACCGCACAAAATCTGGCAGCGCCCGACCCTGCTAAATTGTAAGATCAGGATGTTTTAGCAGGAGTAACTCCTGCTACGGGAAGAAAAACGCTCAGATTAGCAGGGGCAGCCCCTGCCAGATGATCATTTTTAATAAAATTAGCAGGGGCACCTGCGGATGGAAAACGCACAAGAGTCTCTCATTGTTCTTTTGAAACACGATTTGAGAGAATTTGAGCGATTATAACAGGCGAAGCGACCATTGCCCAGGAATTTTACTCCTGCCGGCAGAGGCAAAAAACGCAATCTGGCAGGGGCTACCCCTGCCATATTCGGCAAAAATAAAAC
>CALWNX010000092.1 GCA_944382925.1 uncultured Clostridia bacterium
ACTAAAATACATAAAGTCACTTTAATTGTAGCTGAAAAAAAGAGATAAAAAACAGAGAGCCGAAGCTCTCTGAAAAAATCATTTTTTTATTTGTAATGCGCTCCACCCCAACATTTGACATAGAGCCTGACAAAATAAGACTCCCCACAGCAAACGCCGCAGGGAGTCTTATTTATGTAAGGCATCAAGAAACTTTATTTCTGTTCAGAAGCAGCCTTTTCAGCCTTTTCCTTTCTACCGTAGTAGATGTAGATTATCGAGCCGACAGCCGGAACGATGATCAGACCCAGAACTGACATCAGAGGCTCTTCGATGAAGTTATTGATCATCAGAGCGATGAAGATCAGGGTGGTGATAACTACTACTACCGGGCCGCCAGGAACCTTGTAAGGCTTCTCCAGCTCAGGGAACCTGTATCTGTTAACCAGTACGCCGGCAACGCCGAGTACGGTACCGATCATGCCCATGAATACTACCAGGGTAGTCAGGTCATTGAGGCTCTGCAGAACGATCAGGATGCAGGACAGTACGCACTGAGTGATCAGGGAAACTGCCGGCACACCTCTCTTGGAGAGGTATCCCTGGTTCTTGAAGAAGTGACCTTCAGCAGCCATAGCGTAGCCGATTCTGGCGAAGGCCAGTACCTGGCCGTTGAGGGAGCTGAGCATTGCCAGCAGCATGGTAACTACTACCAGGATGCTTCCGGCGTTGCCGAACAGTCTCTCAGCTACTTCAGTGCCGAGGTAGATCTGCTCGTTTTCGATCATCACTTTAGCTTCTTCGATAGGAATTACTCTGTACAGAGCGAAGTTAAACAGGAAGTACAGAACCGCTACGGCAGCAACACCGATGGTCAGGGCCAGCGGCAGGCTTCTCTTCGGGTTCTTCATTTCCTCACCGATGTTGGCTACGTTGGACCAGCCTTCGTATGCCCACAGGGTAGCCAGTACAGCGAAGCAGACAACGCCCAGACCAGCGCCAAAGCCGAGAGGCTCGCCGTTTACGTCTACCGGAGCAGGGCTCATATCAGGCATATGGTCGCCGATGAAGATAGCAGCAACCAGAATAACTACCATCGGGATGATCTTGGCTACCATCGAGATGTTGGCGAAGATAGCGGCTTCCTTAACACCGAGGATGTTATATACGGTGAAGAGGATAACCAAAACGATAGCGATCGCCTTGATCTTGCCGTCGGTCAGGCCAGGATAGAAATCAACGAGCGCAGTCGGGATGGCGATCGCAATAGCGGCGATCGAGCCCGGGCTGGCCAGAAGCCACTGGCTGAAGCCGTACATATAACCAACTACAGGATGATAAACCTCGTTCAGGTAGGCAGTCAGTCCGCCTGCTCTCGGTCTTGAGGATCCCAGCTCGGATACGCACAGGGCACCCAGCAAGCTGATCACTCCGCCGATAACCCAGCACATAAGTGCTGTACCGGTATCGTAGTTAGCTCTCTGCAGTACGTAGGAACCGAGGTAGAAGATACCAGAACCTACCATGATGCCTGCTACGATACTTACGCCACCGAAGACGGAAATTTCTTTTTTAAATTCGCCGCCTTCAAGCGCGTTGTTGTGTTTTTTGCTTGACATCTTTACTCCTCCTATTTTAATTAGGCAATAATATGATTACATGGATTATCAACCGCAAGTTTCATGCCAAAAGTAAAACCACAGTCATTTTTTTGTCATTCCTGAGATTGCAAGGCCTGCGCCCCTCCCTCAAAAAAATATACAAAACGTTAGCATGACTGTGGTTGAAAATTTTCTTTACATGTAAAGTTTTATTCCAGCTCAAAGGCGCCCGTGTAGAGCTGATAGTAGCGGCCTTTCTTGGCGATCAGCTGCTCGTGGTTGCCGCGCTCGATGATGCGGCCGTGATCCATGACCATGATCACATCGGCGTTCTGGATCGTCGACAGGCGATGGGCGATGACAAAGACCGTCCGGCCGTGCATCAGATTATCCATGCCCTTCTGCACGATCGCCTCGGTTCTGGTATCGATGGAGGAAGTAGCCTCGTCGAGGATCATCACCGGCGGGTCGGCCACCGCTGCTCTGGCGATGGAAATGAGCTGGCGCTGTCCCTGCGACAGCCCGCCGTCGCCCTCCAGCACGGTATCGTAGCCGTCCGGCAACATTCTGATGAAGCCGTCGGCGTTAGCCAGTCTGGCCGCAGCGATACATTCCTCGTCGGTGGCGTCCAGCCGTCCGTACCTGATGTTTTCCATCACCGTGCCGGTGAAGAGATTGACGTCCTGCAGCACCACGCCCAGCGAGCGGCGCAGGTCGAACTTTCTTATGCGGTTGATATTGATGCCGTCGTAGCGGATCTTGCCGTCGTCTATATCGTAAAATCTGTTGATCAGATTGGTGATCGTGGTCTTGCCGGCTCCGGTCGCGCCTACGAGCGCCACTTTCTGCCCCGGCTCGGCGTAGATGCAAATATCGTGCAGCACGAGCTCGTCGTCCGTGTAGCCGAAATCCACCTCGTCGAGGTCGATGTGGCCGCGCAGCGGAATCAGCTTTTCGCCGTCCTTCCAGGCCCAGTGGCCGGTTCTTTCCTCACATTCCGTCATCTCGCCCGCGGCGTCCTCGTGCACGTTTACGAGTGTCACCTGTCCCTGGTCCTCCTCTGCTTCTTCGTCGAGCAGCTCGAAGATGCGTGAAGCGCCGGCCATGGCCATGATCACCGAGTTGAGCTGCTGCGACACCTGCGCGATCGGGTTGATGAAGTTGCGCGACAGGGTGAGGAAGGAAGCGATCGTACCCAGTGTCAGCATTTCCTCGCCGCCGAGCGAGAGGTTTGCTATTCCGACAATGCCCATCATACCGCCCACGACCGCCAGCACCACGTACAGCACATAGCCGAGGTTGCCGGTCACCGGCATGAGGATGTTGGCCAGCGTGTTGGCCGTAGCCATCGTCTTACCCAGATCCTCGTTCTTGACGCCGAAGCGCTGCTTGGCTTTTTCCTCATAGCAGAAAACCTTGACTACCTTCTGGCCGTTGATCATTTCCTCTATATAGCCGTTGACGTCGGCGATGCTGCGCTGCTGCCTGATGAAATACTGACCGCTCTTGCGGGCGATATTCTGGATCGCGATCAGCAGCAGGCCGGTAAACACCAGCACGATCAGCGTCAGCCATATGCTCAGGTGCACCATCGAAAGGAAGACCGCCACCATCGACACCAGCGAGGAAAACAGGTTCGGCAAGCTCTGGGAGATCATCTGCCTGAGCGTGTCGGCGTCGTTGGTGTAATAGCTCATGACGTCACCGTGCGTGTGCGTGTCAAAGAATTTCAGCGGCAGGCTCTGCATCTTGATAAACATCTCGTCTCTGATCTCCTTGAGCACGCTCTGCGCCATTACGGCCATCGTGCGCGAATAAAAGAGCGAGGCCAAAACGCCGGCCAGGAACACGGCGGCCATCGTGCCGATGATGCTCACAAGTCCGCCGAAAACCGGGGCCGCTTCCATCAGCAGCGGCTGGATGTAGTCGTCGATGAGCACCTGCAGAAACAGCGATGAGGCCACGCTGGCGGCGGCGCTGATGAGGATGCAGAAAACCACGACGACCAGCTTGAGCCGGTGTGCTTTCAGGTATGACATCAGCCTCTTGATGGTGCCCGGCTTCAATTTCTGCCCGCCGGCCGCAGCGGCAAAACCCCGCTGTCTTCCCGCCGGCATAGGGCGCGTTTCCTTACTGTTCACCAAGACCACCTCCTCTGTTCTGCGATTCGTAAACTTCTCTGTATATGTCGCTGCTCTCCATCAGCTCCTCGTGCGTGCCCACGGCTTTGATATGTCCGTCGTCCAGGACGACGATCTGGTCGGCGTCCTGCACCGACGCCGCCCGCTGAGCGATGATGAGCTTGGTCGTTTCCGGGATTTCCTCGCGGAAAGCCTTTCTGATCATGGCATCCGTCTTCATGTCGCAGGCGCTGGTCGAGTCATCGAGGATGAGAATCCTCGGCTTCTTGAGCAGCGCTCTGGCGATGCACAGCCTCTGCTTCTGCCCGCCGGAAACGTTGCTGCCGCCCTGCTCTATATACGTCTCGTAGCCGTCTTCAAAGCTGTCGATGAATTCGTCCGCGCAGGCCAGCTTGCAGGCGTGGCGCAGCTCCTCGTCCGTCGCCTTTTCGTTGCCCCAGCGCAAGTTTTCGGAGATCGTGCCGGAAAACAGCGTGTTTTTCTGCAGAACCATCGCCACCTGATTGCGCAGGCTCTCGATGTGATAGTCGCGCACGTCGCGGCCGCCCACTTTCACGCAGCCGTCCGTAACGTCGTAAAGGCGCGGTATCAGCTGCACAAGGCTCGATTTGGCCGAGCCGGTCGCGCCGATGATGCCGACCGTCTGCCCGCTCTTGATATGCAGATCGATGTCGCTGAGAACTTCCTTGTCCTTGGCCTTGCCGTAGCTGAAATGCACGTGATCGAAGTCGATGGAACCATCCTCTACCTCATAGACCGGCTCCCCTGGATCGTGCAGATCGCTCTGCTCGTCCAAAAGCTCGACGATACGTTCGCCGGAGGCTCTGGCCATGGTGAGCATGACGAAGATCATCGAGATCATCATCAGGCTCATGAGAATCTGCATCGAATAGGTGATCAGGCTGATCAGCTCGCCGGTCGAAAGTCCCAGCGCCGCGTCGTTGCCGCTGGCGACGATCGCTCTGGCTCCCAGCCAGGAAAGCAGCAGCATGGTCAAATACATGCAGAACTGCATGAGCGGATTGATAAAGGCCATGATTTTTTCGGCCTTGGAAAAGTCGAGAAATATCTTCTGCGAGGTGCCGGAAAATTTTCCGATCTCGTGCTCCTGACGGTTAAAGGATTTGACCACCCTGATGCCGGCCAGGTTTTCCTGCACGACGTTGTTTAGCTTGTCGTACGTCTTGAACACGCGGTTGAAGATCGGATGCACGGCGCGGATCATCAGGCCCAGTCCCAGAAGCAGGAGCGGCATCACGCACAGGAAAACGAGCGAGAGCTGAGCGTCGATCTTGAACGAAGCGATCAACGCAAATACCAGCATACCCGGCGCTCTGGTCGCGATCCTGATCAGCATCTGAAAGGCCATCTGCACGTTGGTAATGTCGGTGGTCAGTCTGGTGACGATGCTGGCCGTAGAAAATTTGTCTATGTTGGCAAAGGAAAATTCCTGCACGTGGTCGTACATGTCGCCGCGCAGGTTCTTGGCAAAGCCGGCCGCTGCCACGGCGGAAGTCCTTCCTGCCGCTACGCCGAAGATCAGGGCAAAGAGCGCCGCAATCAGCAGGGCAACGCCGTACTTGACGATCTCCGGCATCGAGCCGCCGTCGATGCCTCTGTCTATCAGTTCCGCCATGATCAGCGGTATGAGTATCTCCAGCACGACCTCGCCTATAACCAGGATCGGCGTGAGTACGGCCTGCTTCTTATACTCTCTCACATGTAAAGCCAGTTTCTTTATCATATATGCTGCCTTACCTCCTTTTCGTTAAACACTCATGTTGTCTTTCATGCGCAGCAGAAATTCCGCCAGCTGTTGTATCTCCTCCGCAGAAAACCCGGCTGTGAGCCGTTTTTCCATCTTGTCCTTGGCGGCAATCATATTTTTCCGCATCTGCTCTCCGATTTCAGTGAGCGTGATCTTCTTGAGGCGGGCGTCGCCTGCCACGCTCGCTCTTGCCACCAGCCCCTTGGCCTCCATCAGCGAAATAATCTTGGACGCGGTCGAACGTGTGATACCGAAGTTTTCTTCAAAATCCTTCTGAAAAACATCGTCTTCTCTGTGCTCGTGCAGATAAAAGAGCACGTAGCCGTTGGCGGCGGAAATCCGCATCAGCTCGCTCTGAAAGTCCTTTTCCATGCTCCTCAGGATCAGATGATTGAGCATGCCGAGCCGGCGGCCGATGTCGGCGTCTTTTTTCATATCACTTTCCATTGTCTTTCCTCTTAACTTTTTTTCGGTTTATTTTGTTATTTTGCTGCCCATTTTGTCGCATGTCAAACTGTTTTACACTCAACAATTATAACGGCAAAGATCCCCTCTGGTCAAGGGGATCTCTGTGTCGTTTTCATGAAATTTTTTCCTATTTTCTCTTCTCCATCATACCGCTACTGCGCCGTCCACTGCGCATAAAGCGTGGTGTCGCCGTTGACGGTCAGCTCCGCCCCCGGCTGGTATTCCGTGCCGCTGCCGTCGGCGGCAGTGTTCCAGCCGGTGAAGGTATAGCCCTCTCTGGCGATGCCTGTCTGGGCAAGCGTCTTGACGGTATACGGCGAATCCTCGGCGATGTCCGGGTCGGTATATTCTCCGGTCCCGCCGTTAGCATTATAGGTGACGGAATATCTCGGCGCCGGCGTCCACTGCGCATAAAGTGTGGTATCCTCCTGCGGATTGATCGTTTCCCCCGGCTGATACGCCGTGCCGCTGCCGTCGGCAGCGGTGTTCCAGCCGGTAAAGGTATAGCCCGGCCGCTCAACGCCTGCCTCCTCGTCCGTCCTGATCACATAGTCAGCCTGCGGCGTCACATTGGCATCGGTCGTGCCGCCTGTGCCGCCGCCCGCGTTATACGTCACCGAAGTGGTCGTTGGCGTGGCCGGAGTAGTCGGCGTTGCCGCCGGCGCCGTCACGGTCGTATGGCGGATGCAGCATATACAATAAGCCGGGCAGCAGCATGGACGGCAGGCAAGCGGCTGCTGGCAATTGTGTTGATTCCATCTGTACATGAGCAAAATTCCTTTCTGAAAAAGTGGTTTCACTCATATAATATTATTTTGCCCGTCACTTCGTTCGTATGGCGCCGCGCCCGGGCCCGCCGGGCGCGGCGGCGGAGCCGGGCGCGGCGGCGGCTGTCCCTTGGCGAGACCAGGCGCGATGGCCGCCCCCCCCTGCCAGAACGCCAAATACAAACGGTTTAGCAGGGGCAACCCCTGCTAAACCTACATTTCAGAGCCAATTTAGCAGGGGTATTCCGGGGCATTTGCGCGCTGCCGGGGCTTAATTTAGGTGAAAATCGTTGTTCAGTGCGGCTTTTGCAGCAAATTTGCGCCAAACTACCCCTGCTAGCGCCGATTAAAAACGGCATCTGGCAGGGGGCGCCCCTGCTAAAGTACACGCATTGAGGCCAGTTGGCAGGGGGCGCCCCTGCTAAAAACATTATTTTTTGCGATTTGGCAGGGGCGAACCGGGCCACCGCTTCGGACTGCCTTTTCGGGCGCCTGCCTCGGGCCGCTGTTTCGGGCCGCCTGCCTGCGAGCGCCTAAAGGCGCGTGAAAACACATAAAAAAGACGATCCGGCGTGGATCGTCTTTGAAAGTTGGTGCGGCCAACGGGACTCGAACCCGTACACCCATTCGGACACAAGCACCTCAAGCTTGCCTGTCTGCCAATTCCAGCACAGCCGCAAACGAAGGCCAGTTTTGACCTGCGTATCAATTATACTTTTTTAGCGCTTGTTTGTCAACAATTATTTCGCCGCCGCGCCAAAATTGCCGAACGAACAAGGCAGGCCGACCACGCACTTGCCGCAGGCGTCCGCGCCGGGGAATTTTTCTCCGTTGATATTGCACTGGTCAAGGCAGCGGAGCCGGTCAAAGCCGTCCGCATGCAGAGCGCCGATCGGGCACCTTTCTACGCACTGAAGGCAGCTGCCGTCCTTTTTGTAGAGGCATCTTTCCTCCGTCACGACCTGATCATGTGCAAACGGCAGCGCCGTGATGATCGAATAATAGCGGCCCACGCAGCCCTTGTCGGAGATCATCATGTTGTTGACGCCAAAGGTCCCATGTCCGCAGATGTAGGCCACATGCTTCTGCGACCAGCGGCTGCGCGGAAAACCGTCGTTGATCATGCCAATATCCGTCGGCGGGCAGGCTTCATAGCCCAGAGCGTGGATGAATTTGCAGAGACCGTCGTTGATGTACGGCGCCATTTCGTTGGAATAATTATAGCCGTCTGCCCACTGCGGCGAAATCATTTCGCCATCCACGTTGCTTCTGCCCACTTCTTCCTTGAAAGGCAGGAAATGCGAAAGCACGAGCGTCGCGCCCGGCAGATACTCGCACGGATGATGATGCTGCGGGTCCACGAGCTCCTTTAGCTGGTCGAACAGCGGGCTATGCGCGTCGCCGTATCTGATGACAGGCTTCTGCCAGATGTTTTCTCTGCCAGTCTGCCGGCAAAATTCTTCTATCAGTCTTTCCAATTCAGCCTGTATTTTTTCTCTCATGATAATGCCACCTCCTGCTGCGGCGCTCGCCGCTGATAAAATTATACTACTATCTGCCAAAAACGCAACCGCTTCGCGCTACCGGGGCAGAAAAGGGCGGCGAGCGGAGCAGTTATTTATAAAAAAGATGCTCAAGGCAATTGACTTTTGCCGCGCAATTGTTTATAATATTTGAGTATCGCAAATGAGCGAGCATGCGCCATTAGCTCAATTGGATAGAGTCGCGCACTACGAATGCGAAGGTTAGGGGTTCGAGTCCCTTATGGCGCACCATTTTTCAAAGACGATCCACATCGGATCGTCTTTTTTATACGCTTGCATGAAGGCGTCCCGAAAC
>CALWNX010000093.1 GCA_944382925.1 uncultured Clostridia bacterium
ATATGGGAGCGGATGTTGGCTTTTTAAAAGCAATATATGATTTCAGACAACAGATTTCTCAAAAACCGTTGTCCATTTCTGTATCCGGCAGGCAAAAAGCCAACATCGAGCTGATTTGGGCTCTCCGTGGCTGTCTGCGGCGAGGTTTGCTGGCAGCGGGCTGTCTGCGGCGAGATTTGTTTGTCGCGGAGTTTGCCTACAGTCTGCGGGCTCATCCAATGAGCCCCTCGCATTTTTTGCATACCGTACACAAAAAAACGAGGCAAATTTTGTGCGCACACCAGCAAAATGTACAAAAAAAGTGCTCATAAGTTAAAAAAGTACAATCATTCTTTAATTAAGTACATTGCAAAAGTGGTACTTAAAACTTAAAATATATACAATAAAGTTTAACAGGTGAACATGAAAAACAGTGAACTGACAATCAGAGCGCAGGAGATCCGGCACAAGCCTTTTCACCTCAGCGACAGCCTGCGGATAATCTACGTTTTCAAGGGCAGCGTGACGCTGGGCTTCACGGCAGGCAGAGCCGAAGTGCGCGAGGGAGAAGCCGAGATCATCAATATCAATGAGCCGGTCGAGTTTGCCGAAGGTACGCCGGGCAACGTCTCGCTGATCTTCTATATCGACGGACAGCTGGCCCGCCGCAAGCAGCCGCGGATCGACAAGGCGCTCTATAACTGCAGCACGACGCTTTTTTATCCGTGCACTGCCGGGCGCAATCACTACGAGCAGCTGAAGGCCAAGCTGATGCTGCTTTATGGCATATACACACGTACCGACGATCAGAAGCTGATCGACCAGGTGATCGGCGAGATCGAGGAGCTGATCGTCAGCAGGTTTCACGATTTCAAGAACATGCTCGTTGCAGCCGGCGTTTCGGAAAGCAACATGGCCCGGCTGCTGAGAATTTACGATATGATATATGCCAATGCAGCCCGGAAGCTGAACCTCAAGGAGATTGCCGAGAGCGAATTTGTCAGCGTGCAGTATCTGTCCAGAGAGTTCAATGACAAGCTGCATATGAACTTCAAGGCTACGGTCGAGTATTACAAGGTGATCCAGGCCGTCAGGTATCTGGTATCGACAGATATGTCGATTACTACGGTTTCTGAAAACAGCGGCTTTTCGGCCCCGCGCTTTTTCTACAAACAGTTTTCCTCCTGGCTCAAATGTACGCCGAGCGAGTTCCGCGCCCGCATCGCGGCCGAAGAGGAAAAGGTGATAGAATTTCCGCCTGATGATCTGCTGATCAGCAGACTGATTGCCAGGATCGAGACCATTTCGCTGGAAAAGCCGCCAAGCGGTGAGGAGAAGGCAGAAAAAGCGGCGGCAGGCGGCGGAGAGGATCTCATCAGCGGGATGCTTGAAATCAGAGAGCTGCTGGAGGAGGTCTGCAAGATCAAGGGACGGCGGCCTGACGCCAGACTTGTCTTTCTCTCACCGGAAGAAACGACGTCACTCAAAACTCTGACAGGCATTGAAGATATAAAACCGCTGACGATGGTGATTTCCACCAGAACGTTGCACCGTTCGCCGGCCGAGCTGACCTATAATATACAGGAAACGATGAGCTATGTGAGGCTTTTGCGCAGCATGGCTTCAGAAAAGGGTGTCAGCACCGCCTTCTACTGGGAGGTCAGCGCCCGCTCCAGGGAGCTTGACGCCATATTAAGATATGAACCTACTGATGTGATCCTGGGACTTTTGTCCTTTACGATCCGCACACGGCAGTAGGAGCATATATACAACCAATGTGTTCTAAAATATGTGGAGGTAAAAAAATGAAAATGAAACGCATTTTAGCACTGCTGTTGATTTTCGCGATGGTTCTTTCATTCGCGGCCTGCGGTGGCAATGAGAGCAGCGGAGGAGACTCCAAGACTCTGGTTATCGCCATCCAGGACGAGATCGAAGGAACCGATATCCATCAGATCGGCTGGGAAAACGTCGTACATCAGCTGCTTTACAGCCCGCTGGTAGTATATAACGAAGATCTCAGCGTACTGAGCCCTTGCTTTGCCGAATCCTATGAGGAATCTGAAGACGGCAAGGAGGTAACATTTGTCCTGCCTGAGGGCGCCAAGTTCTCCAACGGAGACCCTTGCGACGCCGAGGCCGTTAAGGCTTCCTTCATGAGAATGAAGGAAATCAGCCAGTACTCCGGCGATATCGAGGCTATCCAGGACATCGAGGTTATCGACGAGAGAACCTTCAAGTTCATCCTTTCCGAGCCTGCCCCTTACATGTGGGCCAGCGTTTCCAGCACCTACGGCGGCATCGTTGATGTAGCGGCCGCAGAGGAGATGGGAATGGATGGATTCAACAGAGCCGCCGTTACCAACGGACCTTTCATGGTTAAGGAATGGCAGGCCGGTTCCCAGATCATCCTGGAAAAGAACCCTAACTTTGTCACCTCCAACCCGAACGTAGAGAACAAGGGTGTGATGAACTTCGACCAGGTTATCGTCAGATTCATCCCGGACGAATTCGTTAGAGTAAGCGAGCTTGAAGCCGGCAATGTAGACATCTGCTATGATATCCCTACCTCTGCCGTAGCTCAGGTTGAAGAAAACAGCGACCTCAACGTTTACTTCTATGAGCAGGCCGGCTCCACCTACATGATGTGCCAGACCTTCGACGGCCCTCTGGCTGACCAGGCTGTAAGAGAAGCCATCAACATCGGTATCGACAGAGATGCTCTGGCCGAATCGCTCGACGGACAGGTAGAGCCGCTGTACGGCTTCATCTCTTCGGCTCAGACCGGCTACAGCGCCGACAAGGAAGCTGAATACGCCGAGAAGTACGCTTACGATCCTGAAGGCGCCAAGGCTATCCTGGCCGAGGCGGGCTATGAGGATACCGACGGAGACGGCATCGTCGAGAAAGACGGTCAGCCGCTGACCATCGAGTACTGCTCGCCGACCGACAAGGCTTCCAACAAGGCTGCTGCTCCTGTAATCCAGAGCCAGCTGAAGGCCATCGGCATCGATCTGCAGATCACCGAGTACGAATCCGCTTACATCAAGGAGCTGCAGAGATCCAGCGATTATCAGATGGCTGCCAGAAGCTATGTATGGAACGACGCTGACATCATGTTCTACGTATTTACGGAGGCTTCCGGCTATCCGTGGCATGAGGATGATGTAACTGCCGCCCTGGTAGACGCCAGATACGAGACCGATCCTGCGGCCAGAGTTGACAAATACGAGGTAGCTCAGGATACGATCTTCAAATACATGCCGGCGATCTCCATGTTCGCTGACAAGTACTGTGTTGCTACTACCAAGGAAGTAAAGAACATCACCATCACCAACGATGGCAGAACCTTCTTCAACGATGTTACCAAGGGGTAAGCAGAATGCAGCTTGAAACACTGGAAAAAAGAATCGATAAAGTTGTTGCTGAGGACATGACCGGCTCTACGCCGGGCATGTCCCTGCTTCTGACTAAGGGGGAGGACGTCCTCATCCGCAAGGCTTACGGCCTTTCGGATCTGGAAAGCGGACGGAAGATCACCTGCGAGGATCAGTTCGTGATCGCCTCCAACACCAAGCAGTTCACCTGCGCGGCCATCATGATGCTCAAGGAGCGCGGCCTGCTCGACTACGACGAGCCGATCGCCCGCTTCTTCCCGGATTTTCCGGACTACAGAGAGTACGTGACGGTCAGAGATCTGATGACTCACGTTTCGGGCATCAGAGAGTATTTTGAAGAAAACGAATGGCTCAAAATTCCTGATTCGGCTACGGCGGACACCAAGAGGATGCTGGAGATCATCAAAGGCTTCGGCGACCTCACCTTTAAGCCGCGCACGCAGTATTCGTACTGCAACTCGGCTTACGTGATGCTGGGCGCGATCGTGGAACAGCTTTCGGGGATGTCCTTTGGCACCTTCCTGAAGAAAAATATCTTTGAGCCTCTGGGCATGGATGACACCATCGCTCCCGATTATCTCAATGAAAAAGGCGCCAAGCTGACGGAGGGCTATCTGGCCAAGGACGGCTCCTTTGTCAAGCAGCCTTACAACATGGCTCTTGTGGGCTATGCCGACGGCAATATCCAGTCGACGGTGGACGATCTTTTCACCTGGCACAGATACCTCTATATGAGCGATTCCGAGCTCCTGTTTAGGCGCGAGTCGCTGGCGGAGGCCTTTAAGGATAATTATCTGCTGGACGGCAGCGCTACAGGTTACGGCTTCGGCTTTTTCCTCGGCGACTACAAGGGTCACCGCGAAATTTGGCACACGGGCGGGACGACCGGCTTTATTTCCAGGGCGTCGCGCTTTGTGGACGATGATATGTCGCTTATCATGCTGACAAATTACGAAGGTCTTCCTAAGAACGCAATGTACGAGAGGATTGCCGCGGAAATATTTGAGATTTAAAAGTGAGAGGGAGGATATGCTCTCCCTCTCATCTGTTTTATATTAAGGAGGACATTATAGTGAACGGGGTACTACGCTATGTAGCAAAGAGACTGATCATGGGTGTCGGCATCGTCATCTTTGTTTCGGTCCTGGTATTCGCTATCATGCAGGCTATGCCGGGCAATCCGATAGACCTGATGGTAGACACCAGAGTTTCCCCTGAGCGCGTAGCTGAGCTCAAGGCTCAGTGGGGACTCGACGAACCGCCCATCGTCCAGTATTTCGTCTGGCTGGGCAATATATTACAGGGAGATTTCGGCATGTCCGTCTCCATGAAGCAGAACGTGAGCGACCTGATTCTGCAGCGTCTGCCGTATACTTTGATGCTGACGGGCGCGGCCTTATTGATAGAGTATCTGATCGCCATTCCGCTGGGCTTGTGGGCGGCCGTTAAGAAGGACAAGGCCGTCGACAAGTCGCTGACGGTGGGCACCATCGTGCTGTGGTCGATGCCGCAGTTCTGGCTGGGCGTGCTGTTCATGCTCATATTTGCCATCTGGCTGGTCGTGCTGCCGCTTTCCGGCTGGTCCGGTCCGTCGTCGCTGATTCTGCCGGCACTGACGCTGGCGCTGCCGACGCTGGCGCAGATCTTCCGCCTGACGCGTTCTGAGGTGCTGGACGTCATGAGGGAAAGATACGTCATGACAGCCAGAGCCAAGGGTATCGAGGGCCGCAGGGTGCTCATCAGGCACGTCCTGCGCAACGCCCTCATACCGGTAACGGTAATGTTCTTCCTCTCGCTGCCTTGGCTGATCGGCGGAGCAGTAGTAGTGGAGAACGTCTTTGCCTGGCCGGGCATGGGTCAGATGCTGTGGAGAGCCATTTCCAAGCAGGACTTCATGGTCGTACAGGGAGTTATTTTCGTTATCACCGTTTTGACCGTAATATGTAATCTCATCGGAGACATCATATCGGGAATCCTGGATCCTCGTATCCGCTTAGAATAGGAGGAAACAGAAGATGAAAAAGACTTTGAAGAATATATGCAAGAACAAGATGTTCCTCATCGGCCTGATCCTCTTTGGCGTGGTGCTGCTGGTGGCCATCTTCGCCCCGCTGATCGCGCCGCATACTTATGAGGAGATGAACAATGCCGCCAAGCTGATCGGCCCGTGCTCGGAATATCCGCTTGGTACCGATCAGTACGGAAGATGCATCTTCAGCCGCGTGATCTACGGCTCGCGCATCGCTCTCAGCGTCGGTCTGGTAGCGGTAGTGATCGAGACCGTCATCGGCGTAACGCTGGGCATGCTGGCCGGTTATTACGGCAAGAAGATCGACAAGATCATCACCTTTGTGACCGACTCGGCCTGGGCCATACCGCCGATCATTCTGGCCATGGCCATCGTGCTGCTTCTGGGGTCCAGCGCCATGAACGTCGCCATCGCCGTGGCGGTGGTGAGCTGGGCGCAGTTCACCAAGATCGTCAGGGCCAAGGTGCAGTCGCTCAAGGAGCTGTCGTACATCGAAGCGGCCAGGATCTACGGTGAAAGCGATTTCAACATCATCATCAGATACATCCTTCCGAACCTGACTTCGACAATCATCATCCTCGCTACGCTGGCGCTGCCGACGGCGATCCTTTCCACGACCTCGATGGGCTTTTTGGGACTGGGCGCG
Source organism: uncultured Clostridia bacterium (assembly GCA_944382925.1). Taxonomy (GTDB): domain Bacteria; phylum Bacillota; class Clostridia; order Peptostreptococcales; family Anaerovoracaceae; genus Fimisoma. Next base: position 6,053 of record CALWNX010000093.1, read on the forward strand.
CAGCAGCCGCAGCCTGACTGGGGCATGATCCTGCAGGACGGCATCCAGTATCTGGGGCAGGCTCCGTGGATTTCCATGGTTCCGGGCCTTGCTATCGTCTGGACCGTGCTGGGCTTCAACCTGGTAGGCGAGGGCGTCAAGGACATGCTCGACCCGAGACTCAAGGTGTAAGGAGGCGAAAGAGATGGACAACAAGATTTTAGAAGTAAGAGATCTGTCGATCGATTTCAAGACCAAGCACGGCACGGTGAGAGCGGTCGACGAGGTAAGCTTTGATATTAACAGAGGCGAGGTGTTCGCCCTGGTCGGCGAGTCCGGCTGCGGCAAATCCACCACCGCCCTGGGCATAATGAGATTGCTGCAGGAACCGGGCGAGATCTCCGGCGGACAGATCATGTTTGAAGACCGCGAGCTCGTCGGCCTCAGCGAAAAAGAGATGACGCATATCCGGGGCAAGGAGATCGGCATGATCTTCCAGAATCCGCTTGACTCCTTAAACCCTGTCTATTCCATCGGCTATCAGGTCTCCGAGGGCCTGATCACCGACGGCATGAACAAAGAAGAAGCGCATGAGCTGGCACGCGAAACTCTCAGAGACGTCAAAATTTCCGACGTCGAATCGCGCATGAAATCTTATCCGCACGAAATCAGCGGCGGTATGAGACAGCGCGTAATGATTGCCATGATGCTCTGCCGCAACCCGAAGCTCCTGATCGCCGATGAACCGACTACGGCTCTGGACGTGACGATCCAGGCCGGCATCATCGAGCTGATGAACGAGCTCAGAAGCAAATACAATTCGTCAATTCTGATGATCACGCACGACTTCGGTATCGTGGCCGACATGGCTGACCGCGTCGGCGTCATGTATGCCGGCAACATCGTCGAGGTGGCCGACGTGATGTCGATCTTCGACGACGCGCGCCACCCTTACACCAAGCTGCTGATGAAGGCGTTGCCGACGATCACCAAGGAAGAAGGCCGGCTGGAGACCATCAGCGGCACCGTGCCCGATCTTTCGGAGCCGATCGAGGGCTGCAAATTCGCCGACAGATGCCCTGTCTGCCAGGAAATCTGCCGCCGCGAGCGCCCGGCCCTGCGCGAGGTGGAAAGCGGCCATCTGGTGGCCTGCCACTGTCAGGATGCGGAAGGAGGGGATGTTAAATGAGCGCCAAGCCGATAGTTGAAATCAAAGACATCAAGAAATATTTCCCTCTGCGTTCTCTGGGCAAGAAAAACGCCAAATTCGTCAAGGCTGTCGACGGCGTTTCGCTGGAGGTATACGAAGGCGAGACCCTGGGTCTGGTAGGCGAAAGCGGCAGCGGCAAGACGACGCTGGCCAAGATGGTGCTGGGTCTTCTGCCGCCGACAGAGAATACCGTGCTCATCGAGGGGCGCGACATCTGGGCCGGCAAGCACAAGAAGGCCAACGGCCGCGAGGTGAGCGCCGTCTTCCAGGATCCTGCTTCTTCGCTCAATCCGCGGGCTACGATCTACAAGTCGCTGGAAAGGCCGCTTCTGATCAACGGCTATTCCAAGGAAGAGGCCCGCGAGAAGATCATGGACACGGTGGAAAAGGTAAATCTGCGCAAAGAGCTGCTCGACCGTTTTCCGAACGAGCTTTCCGGCGGCCAGCAGCAGAGGGTGAGCATCGCCAGAGCGATTTCGCTGATGCCGAAGATCCTCGTGCTCGACGAGCCGACCAGCGCGCTCGACGTTTCCGTGCAGGCGCAGACTCTCAACGAGCTTCTGAGACTGCAAAAAGAGCTCAACATGACATATATTTTCATCACTCATAATCTGTCGGTAGTCAGATACATGAGCGACCGCATCTGCGTAATGTACGGCGGCAAGGTGATGGAGATCGGTAAGACCGACGACGTATATTTCCACTGCCAGCATCCGTATACGATCGGCCTGCTGTCTTCCGTGCCGCCGCTGCATCCGAAGCAGAGAGACCGCAAAAAGCATCTGCTCAGCGGCGACATGCCGAGCCTGATCGACGTTGGCGAGGGCTGCCGTTTCTGCAGCCGCTGCAAATACGCCAAGGAACAGTGCCAGACGACAGAGCCGCCTCTGAAGGAAATGGGCGCGGGCCATTTCGTAGCCTGTCATTTTGCGGGCGAGATAGATTTCGACGCAGAATGATTTGACGCTGATTAAATGATTTGATGCTGACTAAGGGGGAGAAATGAAAGATCTTAAAATCATCAACGGAAAATTTCCTGATTTTGAAAACGACTCCTGGGTACAGGCCGATATTGTGATTCACGACGGCGTGATCGAATTCGTCGGTGACGTGCCGGTAGAGTGCGAAAACGTCATCGACGCGGCCGGCAAGGTAGTGGCGCCGGGCTTTATCGACATCCACGCTCACGAGGATCAGTTTGTCGGCCGGCATGAGGACGATTTCTTTACGGCCGGCCGCGGCCTGCTGATGGGCGTGACCACGCAGATCGTCGGCAACTGCGGCGACAATTATAACGCGATCGAGGACTTCGTTTCCAACATAGAGCACGAAGGCGCGCCGCTGAACATGATGACCTTTGTCGGTCAGAATTTCCTCCGCGAGCTGGCGGGCGCCACTGACCGCTATCAGGCGAGTACGCCGCAGCAGCTTGACAGGATGAAGAAAATGCTCAGCCATCTGCGCAAGTTTGAGCCGGTGGGCATTTCCTGCGGCTTTGAGTATGCGCCGGGCGTGACCAGCGAGGAGACGATCGAGCTGGCCAAGGCGCTGGAGGAGGAAGGCTATCTGATTTCTGTACATTTCCGCGAGGACGGGCCGAAGGCGCCGCAGTCGACGCGCGAGCTGGTGGAGATCTCCAAGGCTACCGGCTACGCGATGGAAATGTCGCACATCGGCAGCTGTGCCGCCGTGGGCTACATGGCCGACACCCTGAAGATCATCAAGGAAGCGCGCGAAGCGGGCGTGGATATTTCTTCGGACTGCTACCCGTATAATGCTTTCTGCACCGGCATCGGCACCGCGGTCTTTGACGAGGGCTGCTTTGAGCGCTGGGGCAAGAGCTACAGCGACGTTCTCGTGCTGAGCGGTCCGTATCTCAATCAGAGATGCACCAGGGAACTGTTTGAAAAGCTTAGGGCTGAGGATCCTGATCTGCATGTGGCCGTCTTTGCCATGAACGAAGAAGAGGTCGACCTGGCCTATCAGACTCCGTTTGTAATGGTAGGCAGCGACTGCGGCTTCGTTTCCCGTCACGGCCATCCGCGCGGCGCGGGCGCTTTTCCGCGGGTGATCAGGCAGTATGTGCGCGAAAAGAAGCAGCTGACGCTGATCGAGGCTCTGCGCAAGATGACCATCATGCCGGCTGACCGCGTTGGTCTCTCCTCAAAAGGTGAGATCAAGGAAGGCATGGACGCCGACATCGTCATCTTTGACGAAAACCTCATCACCGACAGAGCGACCTTTGAGGAGCCGACGCTGGCTGCAGGCGGCATCGATTACGTGATCGTCGGCGGCCACATCTCGGCCGACCACGGCCGCATCGTCTGCGACAACGCGGGCAGATACATCGGCTACAACAACCGCGGCTAGCGGTCTGGCCGGCCACCGACAGCCTTGCCGGCCTTGCCGGTTGCGGCTTCTGGCTCTGGCCGGGCGCCCCTGGCCGGCCTGCTCATAGAATGATTGCGCCCGTCGGCGGCAGATGCCGCCGACGGGCGCTTCTTTTTTTGGAAATTCTCACCTTTTTGCAGATCGAACCGTTGCCAAGAGAATTTCAGACTCGAAAAATCTCGCCAATCGCGCAGGACGCCGCATGAAAAGAGAATCTGCTCGGATTACAACGATTTAAAGTCCCTCCGAGTCTCTTTCTGCGGCAGCTTTGCCGGGCAAAGAGAGACTTTTTGCCCGGCAAATTCCGCTCATTCTCTTTGCCGTCTCGGCTTAAGCAAATATGAGAGAATTTTGCGTCCTGAAATTCTCTTGGCGAAAGGGTGTTTGGCGGAAAAGCGAGAATTTGCCGTTCAGGCCGTTCCGGACCACCCGCCGGCCCGCTGCTCTAGCCGATAATGCCCGTATAATGGTGTAAAATAAAAAAATGAGCCAAAAGCTCACATCTTCAGGTATAATATAAAAACCAAAAACCAAACCGGAGGATGAAGCAATGGCTCAAATCAATATTACACTAAATCAGGAAGAAATTCTACAGTTATTAAAAAATAATTTACAAGAAACCTTCAAGATTCTTCTGGAAAACAGCCTCAACGAGATACTCAAGGCGGAGTCAGCACAACAGCTTCAGGTAGCCTTAAAAGCAGCATAAATTATTAAACCTGAAGAAAATGATTTTACACACAAATTTGGACTTGCCTCTTTTTTGGGGAAATTCTCGCCTTTTTGCAGATCGAGCCCTTGCCAAGAGAATTTCAGACCCGAAAAATCTCGTCAATCGCGCAGGACGCCGCATGAAAAGAGAATCTGCCTCGCTCGCAGTGCTTTAAAGGCCTTGCGAGTCTCTTTCTGCGGCAGCTTTGCCGGGCAAAGAGAGACTTTTTGCCCGGCAAATTCCGCTCATTCTCTTTGCCGTCTCGGCTTAAGCAAATATGAGAGAATTTTGCGTTCTGAAATTCTCTTGGCGAAAGGGTGTTTGGCGGAAAAGCGAGAATTTGCCGTTCAGGCCGCTCCCGCCTGCCCACCAACTGCCACTCTGGCCTGCTTTCCGGGTTGCCGCAGCGCCATCTTGACAAACGCTGCGGCGATATAGTAAAATATAGCAGAACTTAAAAGATCAGGCGATGACACCTCGGAAGCCGGTGCAAATCCGGCGCTGTGTCTCAGCAACCGTGATACCATACGAACGGGATCGGCGATGCCGGCGGTCCAGGCAAAGGACCGGGCAGGCGCAAGTCACTGGAGCTTCAGGCTCTGGGAAGGCATTCCAAGTAGGCTTTAAAGGTTGAGCCGGTAGACCTGTCAGCGCTTTTTCGATCGCGTCTTCTGAGGTAGGACCGGGTTTTTTTAGTGTAACCGCGCGCCCTCAGAAGCGGGGCGCTTTTTTCATGGGTGCCGCCGAAAGCGCCGCTGAAGCCTCGCAAAGGCGCCACAAAGGGCGCCGCCGAAGGTCCGCAAGGGCTCGGGCTCGCTGCGGGCGCCGCCGAAGCCCACTGCAAGGACCCGCCGCGGGCTCGCCATGGGACGGGCAAAGCCAGCGGGATAAATTTGTATAAACATGTAAGCCTTTTCATCCGATGGGGCGGCCGGATGGCCTGTGCCTGGCCGGCGCAAGGAGTGCCGGGCGAGGCTGCTCTTTCCGCCTCATCTCCTTAAATAAATCAAATATATGCGCAAGCATCTCGGAAGCCGGTGCAAGTCCGGCGCTGTGTCTCAGCAACCGTAAGATCGACGAACGGGTCAGGCCACTGAAGCTCCAGGCTTTGGGAAGGCATCCAAGTAGGTTATGATGATCAAGCCGGGAGACCTGCTGCGCTGCCAACGTCAGTCTTCTGAGATAGGGCTTGCGGAGCTTCGGGCGCCATCAGTCTGCCCGTAATCCAGAGCGCTTTCAGATAGAGGAGGCGCTTTTTTAGCGCCGT
>CALWNX010000094.1 GCA_944382925.1 uncultured Clostridia bacterium
CCTCTGAGGTCGCCACGGTTACCATCGGTGCGCATACCTGTGCGGCACAGGGCGGCTGGCATTCCGATGAAACCGGCCATTGGAACACCTGTGAATGCGGCGAGAAGCTGAACGAGGCGGCTCATACTTTTGAGTGGGTAACCGACAAAGAGGCAACCGCAGCCGAGGCAGGTTCCAAGCATGAGGAATGCACCGTCTGCGGATATGCGAAAGCAGCAGTTGAAATCCCGGCAACCGGCGATAATACCCAATCACCGCAGACCGGCGACAACAGCAATATTACTCTTTGGATTGCGGTTATGCTGGCTGCAGGTACTGCCCTGACCGGCACCGTCCTTTACAGCCGCAAGAGAAAATACAGCAGATAAATCCATATAACCTGCGCCCTGTGGTTTTATTCCACAGGGCGCATTCTTTATGTATGCACCGCAGGAAGCCTGCGGTGTTGTTTTCGATTTTGCTGCCCCCGATTTTTAGCTTTCACCACTATGCTGAAGAAGTGGATGGCGCAAGATGAATTTTGCAGCAATTTTCTTCTCTTTTCTGCAATCTGGCCGGTCCTCAAGTTGAAAGATGCCTCTTAGGCATAATCAAACCAAAATCGTGTTAAAGAAAAAGCGCCGGCAGACCGCCTGCATAGGTAAAATAACTCCTTTTTCAACTTGCCAATAGTCTTATTGGCGTGAAAGAGGAGAATTTTTTTGCAAAATTCATCTTGGAGCGTGATGAATTTGAAATAAGTTGAGAAAGAGTTAGAAAACAAAATTTTGCCCTCCTTAAAACAGCGCCAGTATTTTTTACAGTCCAGACAGGCTTCGACATACTCCGCAGAAGCGCCCATGTATCATATAGAATCATAAGAGCGGTAAGAGCGGAGGCGGTGAGCATGGTCGTTTATGGCGAATACCTTTTTGCGGAAAATTTCATCGCCGGCGGCCTTTTGCTCTGGCTGACGGGGAGGATGACAGGCTACCGGCCGCGGCCCGGACGGCTTGCGCTGGCCGCGGCCGTGTGCGGCGTGGGGAGCTTCATCATCTTTGTGCCGCTTACGGGGCTGCTTTCGGCGGGGGTGAGGATCGCGATCGGACTTGTAGCGGCGCTGGCGGCTTTCGGCCCCGGACAGCTGCTCAAAAAGACGGCCGTGCTGCTGATCCTGACCTTCGCCTCCGGCGGAGCCGTGATGGCGCTGCTCCTGTGGCAGCAGGAGCCGGCGATCACACATCAGGGGATCATCTACATAGACGCCATCACCTATATGAAGCTTCTCTGCTTTGGGACTGTGGCCCTGGGGCTTTCCTACTGGTTCGTGCGCCTGGTGCGCCGGCGCAGCACAGGCCTTGCTCTTCATGGCAGCGTGCGGCTTTCGCTTGGCGGCAGGAGCTATGATTTCTGCGGCTATGTGGATTCCGGCAACAGCCTCAGGGAGCCGTGCTCTGGCGAGCCGGTGGTGCTGCTCGACAAGAAGGGTGCGCGACGCCTGCCTTTTACGGCGGAGGAGCTCTTGTCGCTGGCAGAGAGGGGCGCAGACGGGGACGGACTGCGCGTCGCCCTGATACCGTACAGGACGGTGGGCGAAAGCTATGGGCTGCTGCCGGGTGTGCGTGCCGAAAGCATGACCTTTTCCGGCAAGCCGGCCGGCGCGGCCTGGGTGGCTTTCTACGACGGCTGTTTTGGGGATTATGAGGTTTTGATCAATAAGGACATTTTAGAAGGGGGACTTTTAAAAGATGTATAAAGCGTGCGGGTTTTTTCCGATCATGGGGATAAGCGGGTGGCTGAAAAAGCTGCGGGAATTCGGCAGAAAAAGGATCGGAAGGATCGGCACTCTTTTTTATATCGGCGGCAGCGACATATTGCCGGCGCCGCTTGAGCGCGAGGAAGAAAAGAGACTGCTGCAGGAATACGCGGCCGGCAGCCAGGAGGCGCGCAGCATCCTCATCGAGCGCAATCTGCGCCTGGTGGTGTATATCGCCAAGAAATTCGAGAGCGCCGGGGTCAACGTTGAGGATCTGATCTCGATCGGCACCATCGGCTTGATCAAGGCGGTCAACACCTTCAAAATGGATAAGAACATCAAGCTGGCCACTTACGCTTCGCGCTGCATAGAGAACGAGATTCTCATGTATCTGCGGCGCACGTCGAAGCTCAAAAGCGAGGTCAGCCTCGATGAACCGCTGAACGTTGACTGGGACGGCAACGAGCTGCTGCTTTCCGACATCCTCGGCACCGAAAGCGATCTCGTCTACCACCGCCTCGAGGACGAGGTCAACCGCAAGCTGCTTTACGGGGCGATGACCAAGCTGACGCCGCGAGAAAAGGAGCTGATGGAAATGCGCTTCGGCCTTAGGAACGGGCGGGAAATGACGCAGAAGGAGGTGGCCGACAAGCTGGGGATTTCGCAATCGTACATATCGAGGCTGGAAAAGCGCATCATCACCAGATTGCAGCGCGAAATCAAGCGCCTGGGCTAGCAGACCATTTACTGGCACGCTTTGGCACACATTGGCACGCTTTGGCACGCATAAGAGAGCTTTGCCTGATACATAACTAAAATTGCGACAAGATTTGGTACATATCAAATATTGTGGATAGGATTGGTGTTGTATTATGGCAAACAAGGTTGAAATATGCGGCGTGGATACCGCCAAGCTGCCGCTTTACAAAGAGGCGGAAATGATGCAGATGCTGAAGCAGATCAAGGCCGGGGATGCTTCGATCAGAGAAAAATTCATCAACGGCAATCTGCGCTTGGTGCTGAGCGTGATCCAGCGCTTTTCCAGCAGAGGCGAGAACCCGGACGATCTCTTTCAGGTGGGCTGCATCGGCCTCATCAAGGCGCTGGATAATTTTGACATGGAGCACGGCGTCAAATTTTCGACATACGCGGTGCCGATGATCATCGGCGAGGTGCGCCGCTATCTGCGGGACAACAACGCCATCCGTGTTTCCAGATCGCTGCGTGATCTGGCCTACCGCGCCCTGCAGACGCGCGAGGAGCTTTCGCGCAGCCTGCAGAAGGAGCCTTCCGTCAGCGAGATCGCCATGGCGATGGGAGCCGATAGAGAAGAGGTAGTGATGGCGCTCGAATCGATTCAGGAGCCGGTATCCCTGTTCGAGCCGGTCTTTCACGACGACGGCGACGCCATCTATGTGATGGATCAGGTTTCGGATACCAAGAATACTGACGCCAGGTGGATCGAGAGTCTTTCCCTCTCTGAAGCGATGGACAAGCTCAGCCCGCGGGAGAGGCATATCCTCAAGATCAGGTTCTTCGAGGGCAAGACGCAGATGGAGGTGGCCAAGGAAATCGGCATTTCGCAGGCGCAGGTCAGCCGGCTGGAGAAAAACGCTCTTTCGGCCATGAAGCGCGAATTGTCGTAGCTTTCTGCTGCTTTCCATGACGGCAGCGCAGGCGTGGATAAGTTTTGACAGTTGAAATTTACGGCAGATTGTGTTTTAATAAAACTTAATGAACGATCAAAGCGACGATCGCAGCAAAGCATTGAAAACAGAGCACTGGAAACAGAGCATAGGAGGGAAAATGGTATACACAAGAGAAGTAGAGAATATGTGTCCTGTCAATAAAGGCGCCTATCACGGGCCTGCTCCTATTCCGCAGGAAGGCGAATGGGTGCAGGTAAAGGAGATCAAGGATATTTCCGGGCTTACCCACGGCGTGGGCTGGTGCGCTCCCCAGCAGGGAGCCTGCAAGCTGACGCTCAACATCAAGAACGGCATTATCGAAGAGGCGCTGGTCGAGACGCTGGGCTGCTCCGGCATGACGCATTCGGCGGCCATGGCCGGCGAGATCCTCATCGGCAAGACGCTGCTGGAGGCGCTGAACACCGACCTGGTGTGTGACGCGATCAACACGGCGATGAGAGAGCTCTTTCTGCAGATCGTGTACGGCCGCAGCCAGTCGGCGTTTTCCGAAGGCGGTCTGGCGATCGGCGCCGGACTTGAAGACCTCGGCAAGGGCACCAGGAGCCAGGTTGGTACCATATATGCGACCAAGGCCAAGGGACCGCGCTACCTCGATCTGGCCGAAGGCTATATCGCCGAAGTCGGCCTCGACGAAGAAGATAACATCATCGGCTATAAGTATATAAACATCGGCAAGATGATGGACGCGATCAAAGCCGGCACCGATCCGCTTGAAGCCATCGAAAAGGCCAGCGGCACTTACGGCAGATTTGACGAAGCGGTGAAGAAGATCGATCCGCGTCAGGAGTAGGAGGTACGGCGATGATAAGCTTTGAGAATTACGAGAGAAAGATAGAAAAAATTCAGGCCGTGCTGGCTGAATACGGAATCAATGATCTGGAGGAAGCCCGCGAGCTTTGCCGCGCCAGAGGCTTCGACCCGTATGAAATAGTAAGGAACATACAGCCGATCTGCTTCGACGACGCCTGCTGGGCGTATACGGCCGGAGCGGCTATCGCCCTCCGCAGAGACTGCCGTCAGGCTGCCGACGCCGCCGAGGCTATCGGCGTGGGTCTGCAGGCTTTCTGCCTGCCGGGCTCTGTGGCCGAAGACAGAAAGGTGGGTCTGGGGCACGGCAATCTGGCCGCCATGCTGCTGCGCGAGGAGACGGAGTGCTTCGCCTTTCTGGCCGGACACGAGTCCTTTGCCGCGGCGGAGGGCGCGATCGGCATCGCCAGATCGGCCAACAAGATCAGAAAAAAACCGCTGCGCGTGATCCTCAACGGGCTCGGCAAGGACGCGGCGCAGATCATTTCACGCATCAACGGCTTCACCTACGTGAGGACGCAGTTCGACTACAAGAGCGGCCGCGTTGAGGTGGTAGAGGAAATCCCGTATTCCAAAGGCGAGCGCGCCAAGGTGCGCTGCTACGGCGCCGACGACGTGCGCGAGGGCGTAGCCATCATGCACCTGGAGAAGGTCGACGTTTCCATCACCGGCAACTCCACCAACCCGACGCGTTTTCAGCATCCGGTGGCCGGCACCTACAAGAAGGAATGCGTGGAGCTGGGCAAAAAATACTTCTCCGTCGCCTCCGGCGGCGGCACGGGCAGAACGCTGCACCCGGACAACATGGCGGCCGGGCCTGCTTCCTACGGCATGACCGATACCATGGGCAGGATGCACTCCGACGCCCAGTTTGCCGGTTCCTCCTCGGTACCGGCGCACGTGGCCATGATGGGCTTTATCGGCGCCGGCAACAATCCGATGGTCGGCATGACGGTAGCCGTGGCCGTGGCCTGCGAGGAATCATTTGCAGCAAAAGCTTGATTTTCCGTACTTTCAGTGCTATAATGCAAGGGTATTATTTAAACCGTCTATGCAGAATCTGAGATATACGGAGGATAAGCATGAAAAAAGTAATTTCCACGTTATTGATTGCTTTGCTGCTGGTATCGGCCTTTGCGCTGACAGGTTGCAGCAACAGCGAGAACAGCACAGATGAAGAGCAGCTGTCCGTATGCGTAGTGGTATCATCAGCCTTCGGCGACAAATCCTTTAACGATTCCGCCAAGGAAGGAGCAGACAAGCTGGCTGAGGACTACGGCGTCAAGGTAACGACTATCGAATGTAACGAAGAGAACTATAAGCAGCACATGATGGACGCCGCCGAGGTATCGGACATCGTCGTACCTGTCGGCTGGCAGTTTTATGAGATAGGCGAGGTGGCGCAGGATTATCCCGACACCAAGTTCATCTGGGTGGACAACCCGGTAGACGGCATCGAGGATCTGCCGAATGTGCTCTGCATCCTCTACGCACAGAACGAAGGCTCGTTCCTGGCCGGCTATATCGCGGCCAAGATGTCTGAGTCAGGCGTGGTCGGCGCAGTGGGCGGCGAGGACGTAGATACGATCAACGACTTCCTCGTTGGCTACGAACAGGGCGCCAAGTACGCCAATCCTGACATCGAGGTAGTGACCAACTATGCTAACGATTACGAGGACCCGGCCAAGGGCAAGGAGTGCGCGCTGGCTCTGCATGATCAGGGCGCAGACGTGATCTTCCAGGTGGCCGGCAATACCGGCAACGGCGTGTTTGCCGCAGCTGCGGAAGAGGACTTCTATGTGATCGGCGTAGACCAGGATCAGAAGATCACCGCTTCCGAGTATGACGAGCAGATCATCTGCTCCATGATGAAAGAAGTCGGCACTTCCATCTACGATACCATCGCCACCCTGATCGACGAGGGAACCTTTGACGGCGCCAGAATCTGGACGGCCGACATGTCCAGCGGCTACATTTCCATCGCTTACGGCGATGAGAACTCGGTGCAGCAGGTGAGCGAGGAGCTCAAGGCTGAAGTAGAGCAGATCTCCTCGGCGATCGTTTCCGGCGAGATCGAGGTCGAGACTGCCAGACAGTAATAGCTTGCTTGACAGGCGTAGCGCGAGACACGCTACGCCTTTTTTATAGACAACATACTCATGAATACACAGGAAAATACACAGGAACCGATCATTAAAATTGAAAACGTGTCCATGCAGTTTCCCGGCGTGCTGGCGTGTGATAATGTGTCGCTTTCGCTGACCAGAGGCGAGATCTTCGCTCTGGTAGGAGAAAACGGCGCCGGCAAGAGCACGCTGATGAACATCCTCTACGGCCTGCATGCGCCTACGGCCGGCAGCGTCTATATCAAGGGGCAAAAGGTCGAAAGCTTCCGTCCGCTGGAAGCGATCAGACGCGGAGTCGGCATGGTGCATCAGCATTTCATGCTGGTACCGTCCTTTACGGTGGCGCAGAACATCGTCCTCAGCAGAGAGCCGCGCAAGGCGAAGATCTTCTGCGACCGCAGGAAAGCGCTGGCGGATGTGCGGCAGCTTTCCGCCGAATTCGGTCTGGCGATCGATCCCGAGGCCGTGGTGGGCGAGCTGAGCGTCGGCATGCAGCAGCGGGTGGAGATCCTCAAGACGCTTTACAAGGGAGCGGACATCCTCATCCTGGACGAGCCGACCGCCGTGCTCACGCCGCAGGAAACCGAAGAGCTGTTTGCCGTCATCAGGCGCATCGCCGCCGAAAAGGGCATGACGGTCATCATCATCACGCATAAGCTCTACGAGGTGACAGCCATCTCGGACAGGGTCGGCGTCATGCGCCGCGGCCGTCTGGTCGGAATAGAACGCACGGCTGACGTGGACGAGAAAAAGCTGGCTTCGATGATGGTGGGCCGGGAAGTTCTTTTCGCGGACCTGCAAAAGACTGGTACGCCGCAGGAGGTGCGCATTGCCGCCAGAGATCTTTATGTGCGTGACAACAGGGGACTGCCGGCAGTAAACGGCGTTTCGCTGGAGGTGAGAGCCGGTGAGATCGTGGGCATCGCCGCCATCGAGGGCAACGGCCAGAGCGAGCTGGTAGAGGCGCTCACCGGCATGCGGCCCGCCGCGGGCGGCAGCTTCAGCATCTGCGGGCAGGAG
>CALWNX010000095.1 GCA_944382925.1 uncultured Clostridia bacterium
CTTGCGCGCCTGGCCGCGATCAGAGAAAAGCGCAACGAAGCATTGCTCAAAGCCCTGCAGGCGCAGGGTTTTGCGATCAGAGAGCGCGATCTGATCAAAAGAGCGGGGCAGGAGTTCATCGGCAAGCCTGACTTCGCCAGGGCGCTGGCAAACAGAGGATATATCAAGGACGCGAGCGAGGCTTTTGCGCCGGGGCAGTTTCTCGAAGCGCCCTGGGCCAAAGCGGTCAAAAGAGAGAAGATCAGAACTGAAGAGGCGATCGAGCTGATCAGGGAGGCAGGCGGCATACCTGTGCTCGCGCACCCCGGCAAAATCAAAGGCCTCGGCGAAAGAGAGAGCAGCCGGTTTCAGGAAAATTTCCGCCTCCTGCTCGCCGAACTCAAGCAGGCCGGCCTCAAGGGTCTTGAGTGCATCTATCCCCGTCACAGCGATGCTGAAAGATTGTTTTTTATTGATACGGCTGGTAAGCTGCATCTTCACATAACGGAGGGCTCTGATTTTCATGGCTGAGGAGCCAAAGCGACAGCAGAAGGGAGAAGCAAATGTCAGTATTCAGCAACAGAAAAGTAGCGGCAGCGGTGAGAACGAAGGACGATTTTGAAGCCTGTCTCAAGTCACAGGCAGACGTTATCTTCCTGATCTATTCGAGCATCATGAACATCGAGGACTACGTCCGCCGGGCGCATCAGGCGGGCAAAAAGATCATCATCCACATGGATTTCGTCGAGGGCGTAGGCAAGGACCGCGCCGGCATGGAATTCCTCAAATCCATCGAGGTGGACGGCATATGCACCACCAGGACCGGCCTCATCAGACCGGCCAAGGACTGCGGCCTGATAACGGTGCAGCGCTTCTTCATCGTCGATTCACATTCGGTAGATACGGCGGTAGAATCGATCCGCATCGCCAAACCCGACGTGGTGGAGATCATGCCCGGGGTGGTGCAAAAGAAGATCCGCGAGTTTGCCACCAAGGTCTCGACTGAGATCCTGGCCGGCGGGCTGATAGAATATAAGGAGGACGTGGACGCGGCCATCGAGGCGGGAGCGACGGCTATTTCCACGGCCAAGAGAGAGCTTTGGGATTACAGATAAGAGAGAAAGGAACAGCGAGATGAAAATCAAATTCTGCGGCGCTTCCGAGGGCGTAACGGGTTCGTGCCATCTGATCAGCACAGAGGAACATAAGATATTGCTTGACTGCGGCCAGTTCCAGGGCGGCAAAGCCATGGAAGCCATGAACAGCGAGGCTTTTCCTTTCGCTCCGGAGGAAATAGAGTGCGTGGTGCTCAGCCACGCGCACATAGACCACTGCGGCCGGCTGCCGCTGCTGGTCAAGAGAGGCTTCAAGGGCCCGATATACTGCACTGACGCGACGGCCGACCTGCTGGGCGTAATGCTCAGGGACAGCGCTTACATACACGAAAAGGACGCCGAGCAGCAGACGCGCAAGAACCTGCGCAAGGGCAAAGACCCGGTGGAGCCGCTTTACACCATCAAGGACGCGGAAGCCGCGCTGACGCAGGTGAAGCCGATCCTCTACGATCAGCTGGTGGAGCTCAATCCGCAGATCAAGATAGTTTTTAACGACGCCGGCCACATTCTCGGCTCGGCGATCACGGAGCTTTGGATCACCGAGGGTGAAAGCACTTCCAAGATCGTCTTTTCCGGCGACCTGGGCGTGATGAACAGGCCGATACTGCGCAATCCGACCAAGATCAAAAAGGCCAATTACGTGATCATGGAGACCACCTACGGCAACAGGCTGCACGAGCCTAATGCGACCAGCATCGACGAGCTGATCCATATCACCCTGGAAACCGTCAGAAGAGGCGGCAGCGTGATCATTCCTTCCTTTGCCGTCGGCAGGACGCAGGAACTGATCTATCAGTTCAACATCTTTTACGAGGAGCATCCCGAATATCAGCAGGAGCTGGAAAAAGTCAACGTTTACATAGACAGCCCGATGGCGACGACGGCCACCGAGGTCTTCAAACGCAACGCGCAGGTCTTTGACGAGGAGACCAAGGCGCGTATTCTCAGCGGCGACAACCCGCTCGATTTCAAGAATCTGAAGTTTACGCGCAACACCGCCGATTCGCAGATGCTCAACAACGACAAGACGCCGAAGATCATCATTTCGGCCAGCGGCATGTGCGAGGCGGGACGCATCCGCCACCACCTCAAGCACAACCTCTGGGACAGCCGCAACAGCATCGTTTTCGTCGGCTATCAGGCGGAGGGCACGCTGGGACGGCTGCTGGTGGAAGGCGCCAAGGAGGTCAAGCTTTTCGGCGAGACCGTGGTGGTCAAGGCGCAGATTCATAATCTGGAAGGCTTTTCGGCCCATGCCGATCAAAACGGCCTGCTCGAGTGGCTGGGCGCTTTCGTGCAGAAGCCGAAGCAGGTATTTCTCGTTCACGGTGAGCTGCAGTCCAAGCTCGATTTTGCCAAACTGATCGAAGAAAAGCTGGGCTACGATCCGGTCGTTGTCATGCAGAACTCTGAGTTTGAGCTGGAGACGGGCGAGCTTCTCAGCAGCGAGGATGTGATCGGCGAGATCATGGACGACGAGGGCATCGAGGATCTCAAAGACAAGATCGGCAGCGTTAAGGAACAGCTCGATCAGATGCTCTCCGGCGCGGAAAAGGCGATGGGAACAGAGCTTTCGGCAGAAAAGCTGCAGCAGATCAACAATATCGTCCTCGAGCTGGAAAAGGCCTCTTTAAACCTCGGCTCTTCGCTGACGGCCGAAAACAGAGACCAGACGCCGCTCAGCGAGCAGGAGGCGCAAGCATGATGAATTCGGCGGACATAAGCCCGGGCGCCCGGCCGGGCGAGCGGCCGGGCGGCCAGCTGGGCGAGCGGAAATCCAGCCGGCCGGGCGATCAACAATCCAGCCGGCCGGGCGAGCGAAAATCCAGCCGGCCGGGCGCTCACGATGTGATCGTGATCGGCATTGCCGGCGGCACAGGCTCGGGCAAGAGCACGCTGATCGAAAAGATCAAGCAAGAATTCGGCGAGATGATCACCATCCTCAGCCACGACTTTTATTACAAGCAGCATGACGAGCTTTCGCTGGCCGAACGGCGGGAGCTCAACTACGATCATCCGGACGCTTTCGACACCGAGCTGATGATCAGGCACATCAAGGCGCTCAAAAACAGGCAGCCTGTAGACAGGCCGGTCTACGATTTCACGATCTACAACCGCCTGCCCGAGACGGCGCGCGTCATGCCGGCCAGGGTGGTGGTGGTCGAGGGCATCCTCATCTTTGAAAACCGAAAGCTGCGGGACCTGTTCGACATCAAGGCCTTTATCGATACGGATGCCGACGTGCGCATCATCCGCCGCATCCTGCGCGACGTCAAGAAGCGCGGCCGCTCGATGGATTCGGTCATCGACCAGTATCTGACCAGCGTCAAGCCCATGCACGAGCAGTTCGTGGAACCGAGCAAGCGCTACGCCGATATTATCATCCCCGAGGGCGGCTACAATACGGTAGCGCTGGAAATGCTGTGCGGGCGCATCTATGAGCTGATAAACGGATGAGGAACGGGACAGGCCGCCCGGCCGCGAAGCGGCCAGGCGGAAGTGAAGCTGTGCGGCCAGCTGTTTTGCGGCCGCGCGGACGTGACGCCAGCTTTCTCAACTTTAATAGAATATGTGGCTTGTCAAGATGAATTTTGCAGAAATTTTCTCCTCTTTTAGCGGAAATCGCTGCTTTCCTCGATGAAAAACAGTATTTGCGCGCGGTTTTCTGCCTGTACAGACAGTGAAACCGGTGTAGAAAGTGCCGAAATCGATGTAGAAAGCGCTGAAAGCGAACATTTTCAACTTGCGCACCGGGCAATTTGCACGTTTGAGTCGAAAATTACTGCAAAATTCATCTTGGGGACTTCTCAGTATCGAAATAGTGGTGAAAAGTCAAAAGTCCACAGCGATGCAAGAATGATTTGCAGGCCTCCTCC
>CALWNX010000096.1 GCA_944382925.1 uncultured Clostridia bacterium
TCGACGTGGCGGTCGGCATCCTCAGCACCTCTATCGCCAGCGTGGGCGCCAACGTCGAATTTGGCCCTTACGTCAAGCTCTACGGCTATTTCCTTTATATTTACATCAAGGAACGACCGGCGAATACCTCGGAATGGCAGGTGGAGGAACGGGCGGAGGGGGCCATGTACGTGGAATTCGGCCTCTATCTGACCGTCAAGTTCAAGGCGCAGGCCTTGAAAGAGCTGATCAAATACGAGCCGACCCTCTACGACGGCGAGTTTCCGCTGCTGACGGCGGGCGAGCAAAAGAGCGTCTACGACTTCGCCCTCGCGCCTGCGGATACCGATATTCTCTATATTCTGGATGAGAACGGCGACTTTGCGGACGGCATCACCATGCAGCTGCCGGAAGCGTACAGGAACATGAAGACCATCGACCTGACCAGCGGGCAGAAGGCGCAGAACATCTACGACCTTTCCAATTACCACATACGCTTTACCAACCCGGCCTTTTCCATAGACGATGCGGGCGTCATCAGCTTCGACAAGAGCCGGATCGGTGAGGACGAGCGTTACGCCTACAGCGATATGATCGTGACCTGGAAGGGCGGCAAGCTCGCTTTCAGCGCCTTTGATCTTTCCATCACCGTGCCGGTCGTATGGACCAGCTACAGCGAGAGCGAGATCAGCCAGATGTACAACGTCTATGTGACGGTCGGAAACGAGACCTACGGCTACGAGACGGTGTGGAGCGGCCAGTATAACCGCATCCAGACCTTCAGCCTGCCGACGCAGGAGGAGATCCTTGCGCTCATCGGCTACGATTCCTATGTTAACGAGGACGGCGTCAACCTCAAATATGCGGACACCGGTTCCTACCGGACGGCGGAAACGACGGACATCACCTTGGCGGCCGACACCACCTACTATTATGACATCGGCCTTAAGACCTACAGCCTGCAGGTGAAGAACATCCAGGGCAAGGACGGCATCCCTTACGCCAGGACCTATACGACTACCTACGGGCAGCCGTTTGCGGAGCTTGCTTCTCTGGCGGACACGGGAGCCGACGATCCTGACAGCGGCAAATTCAGCTCTTTCCTGAATCTGAGCGAGGAAGGAAATGACGAGGAAATCTTTGCCCTCAATACCGCCGCAGATATGAGCTTCTACGAAAAGTACGGCGAACGCGCCAGCCTGAGCGCCAATTACACGGATGCGTCGCGCCTGGCTACCTTTAAGTTCCAGGGCATCAGCGTGCCGGATTACACCGTGACCTTCCGCAGCGGCACCGCGCCGCAGGCGGGAGATCTGATGGCGCACATAGAGCAAAACTATGACGGTCAGGTGAGCATTGCGGCCATCACCCCGGCAGCAGCGGCTTCCGAAAACTCGGTTACCTATGCGGTTACCTGCGAGGTTTTGTCGGAGGATACGCCGGTATATGCGGTCGACTTTGTCGTCAAGCCGTCTGAACACCAGACAGAGGATGACATGCCTCAAATCGCTTCGGTCAGCTATCCGGAAAACTCGATCGTGTTTGCGCCGAAGCTGCCGACGCTTACGGGCGCGTATCTGGACGGCTGGTATACGGACGAGGACTGCACCGAACCGTTTAATTTCGGCAGCGCGAGAATGCCGGAAGGCGGCATGACTCTCTATGCCCGCTATATCTCCACGCAGGTGGAGGTGCATATCATGCAGAACGCCACCACCGAGCTTGAGAGGCGGCTGGTGGTCAACGGCAGCGAATTGGGAGAGCTGCCGAAGATCTCCGGTATGACCAGCACCCAGAGGCTGGTGGGCTGGTTCGATAATATCGAATATACGGGCGATCCGTACACGGCGGACACTATCATCCGCAGCGAGCAGGACGTCTACCTTTATCCGTATATCGGCGAGAAGCTGGATATCGGCGTTACGAAGGACCTCTTTACGAAGATTGACAGGGAATACAACCGCGAGCCTGCCAGCCTTGCGATGCCGGAGATTTTCGAGTCCGCGGATTTTTACCGCAAGGGCTTTTATTCGTGGGAGGTGCAGGTGCTGTTCCGCGAGCAGGGCGCGGCCGTTACGGAAGAATGGACCGAGGTTTCGGATCCTTACTATACTTTCCTAGACAGTGACTGGCCGGTGCATACAGGCGTCTACGACGTGCGCGTCGTCTGGCCGGGGAACGAGAACTATAAGCCGGTGGATCTCTATCTGGAAGGCTATATCCGCATCAACAAGGCGCCTTTCCCGACGACGGACGGCGAGCCGCTCAAATGGCCGCAGCTTGGTTTCGACGGCTTGAGCATGATCTACGATGTACCGGTAAGCGTGCCGTCAAACTTCGATAGTTATTCCTTTACCGAGGATAATCAAGTCACCATCAGGCTGCAATACCTGCAGGAAAATGGAAACTATGCGGACTACGGCTCATACACCATGCCGCTCTTCGATGGATACGTGATGCAGAACAGGTTTCTGCATACCATGAACGTCGATCCGGACGAGTTGGTCAACGCTGCGGACGACCCGTTTAAGTATGAACAACTCAGGTGTAAGGTGTGGCTGGAGATTTCCGATGGCTCCGACTACTATGGTACCACTTCGCAAGTCGCTACAGTTTGGCTGATTTATCCAACGTGGGAATTGGTTGCCGGACCAAGAAAAGCGTCTGCCAAGACGGCGCAGGCAGTTGCTTTCTCCGGGGCGCAGGCGGCGGTGCAGGCAGCTTCTCCGCTCAGCGGCGATGCCGGGCCTGTCGATGACGGCAGCCTCAGGCTTACCGGCGAGAACGTCAAGACGATGGCGGGCAAGACCTTCGGCGTTACCTTCAGCCTCGATAACCTTGTGGGAACAGAAGGCGTGTGGGGCCTGCTGGCTGAGCTTAACTACGAAGAGGCGCCGTTTGAGATGATCGGCTATTCTGCCGGCAGCGCGTTCCCGAAGGAAGGCTTTACGATGCACGACGACTGGAGCGCCGTTCCGTACAGCTTCGTCGTTTCCAACACCGAGCGGGCGAACATCACCGCAGAGGACGATGTGATTACCATCTGGTACCGGGTGCGGGATGACGCTGATGCGGGACATTACCCGCTGACGGTAACCTTGCCGGATGCCGTCGATGCCGCGGGAGAAAAGATCAAGTCGCAGGCGGCAGAGATCGATGTGTGGATCGCAAAGGACAGCGACTTCACGGCCGCGGTTCCTGACATCAAGCTGATAGCGGAGGACGACTACGTATATACCAAAGGCAACCCGGCCGATACGCTCTACGTCAACGCCAGCGCCGAAGACGGCGGCACTCTTTCCTATCAGTGGTACGTCTATGAGGACAACAAGACAGAGAGCACGGCGGTAAGCGGGGCGACCGAGCCTGAATTTACGCCGCCGACCGACAAAAACGGCACTTTGCACTACTATTGCCGGGTGACCAACACCCTTTCTACGCTCGCCGGGGAAAAGACGATTTCTGCTGACACCGAGGCGGTTAAGATCGAGGTGCTTGCGCAAGAGGCAGAGATCACTCTCGACGGCAACCGCGGCACTTTTGCCAGCGGTGCGGACAAAAGAGGTCTGTCCACTAAAAACGGCAGGATCGTGAACCTGGACGAAAACAGCCCTACGCGGACTGACCATGAATTCGTCGGCTGGTATACGAAAATAGAAGGCGGCGAGCGTGTCGACGCCGATACGGTGTTCCGCGCGGACGCCACGCTGTATGCCCGCTGGGCGGTGACCGGGGAGCTGACACACGCCGAGGAGCCGGTGATTGAATGGGTAACGGAGAAGCTCAGAGCAGAGAAGGGCGAAACCGGTCACAACCTCAGGGTTGACGCCAAGTCGCTGGACGGCGGTACGCTTTTGTATAAATGGTACCGAAGCGATACGGCCAGCAACGAAAACGGCATCCCGATTCCGAAAGCCGATTATTATAGCTATCAGCCGGATACGTCCGCAGATGGCATCGTATACTACTACTGCGTGGTGACGAACCGCAACACGGATTCTAAGATTACCGGCAACCAGACCGCTGTGGTCAAAACCAAGCCTATCCCGGTCTACACCGGCACGGCCTACGTCACGCTGGATGCCTGCGGCGGCAGCGTGAGCACCGACAAGGTTGCGCTGGAATTCTACAGCGGCAGCAGAATCAGGCCTGACGGCAACCTGCCGATTCCGGAAAGGGAAGGCTATGCTTTCAAGGGCTGGTACACAGAAAAAGAGGGCGGCAGGCAGATGACGCAGTACGATGATTTCGAGAACGCCATCACCCTCTACGCGCAGTGGAGTCCGGACGCTCTTACGCCTGTCATTGGCCAGCAGCCGGAGGATATAGAAGAACAACTGGTCAACACGGAGATCTTTATCTCGATGACCGTCCTCGAACCGGCCGACGGCGGTACGCTTTCCTATCAGTGGTACCGCTGCAATGAGGATGGCAGCGGAGCGCAGCCGATAGAAGGGGCGACAGACAGCACCGGCATGGACATGGCCGACGAACCGGGCACATTCTACTACTACTGCGTGGTGACCAACACCAACAAAAATGTCAGCGGCAGCAAGACTGCTTCCGTGCAAAGCGACATCGCGGAGGTTAACGTCGTAGCGCCTGCCGGCGTGACAGACGCCATGGCGCCGCAGCCTATCTGGGCGGCAATCAACGACGCTACGTACGGACTGGGCGCGCAGGCGGACGAGCTGCGCTACAACGTTTCCGTAAACGACGGCGGCGTGCTTTCGTACCAATGGTACGTAAGCACAGATGAGACGAGCGCCGGCACAGCCATTGACGGGGCGGTGCAGAGCGCGTTTGCGCCGCCTGCCGATGAAGCCGGAACCTTCTATTATTACTGCGTGGCGACCAACACCAACGAGTACGCTACCGCAAACAAGACGGCGCAAAGCACCTCAGACAGGGCAAAGATCACTATCGTGGATGTAACGGCTCCGACCATCACCGCCCAGCCTGTCAGCGCATCTTACAGAGAAGGCGACGCGGCCGAGCCGCTAGCCGTAAAGGTAGAGGCGCCGGAAGGCTGCAGCCTCACCTATCAGTGGTACGATGACCATAGCGGCGAAGGCGCTGCCATCGACGGTGCGACGCAGAATACTTTTACACCGCCTACCGACAAAGATGGGTATTTCTCTTATCACTGCAGGATCACCGCCAGCTACGCCGGCGGCCGGACGCTGACGCTTCTCTCGCAGACGGCGTCGATTTCGGTGAATGATTCTGCCGATGGAGAATACCTCATCACCTTCGACGCGACCGGCGGCAACCTGACAGAAAATTCACTGTTCACCGTGAACCAGATGCTCCCGTACATGCCTGTACCTGAGAAAGACGGGTATATCTTCGACGGCTGGTACACGGCGGCAGATGGCGGCCTCAATGTCACCGTCGGCAACAGGATATATTCTGCGGACGAAACCCTCTATGCCCACTGGCTCGAAGGCGGCAAGGCCGAGTACGCGCAGGCTCCTGACATCACGGCCCAGCTGCAGGGCGCGAAGTATTACGTGGGCGACACGGCCAGCCCGCTGACCGTGACGGCAAAGGTGACGGACGGCGGCAAGCTTTCCTACCAGTGGTACCGTAACTCCGACGGCAGCACGAGCGGCGGAACCAAAGTAGGCACAGACAGCCCGAGCTACACGCCGGACATCTCTGCCGCAGGTACTTACTATTACTATTGCGTGATCACCAACACCAACAGCGCTGCATACTATCCGACCGCCACGAGCGTGACGGATGCAGTCTGCATAGAGGTGACGATCGAAGGCCACACCCACGCGCCGATTCTGATCGCGGGCCAGGAACCGGCCTGCCAGACGGACGGCAGCAAGGCTTATTATCTCTGCGACTGCGGCCTGGCCTTTGAGGACGAGGCCTGCACCAAGCTGATCGCCGACGTGGAAAGCTGGAAAGTCATCCCGGCTCTCGACCACGACTTTAAGGACGGCAAATGCGCCCTCTGCGGTGCGCCTGACCCGGACTACGATCCGGGCGATAACGCGGATCCGGCTATTACCGGGGACGACGGCTCCAAGAACGGCAATGATTCCAAGACTGGCGACGACAGCCACCTCGTGCTGTGGCTGGCAGTGCTGCTCATCGCAGGCGGCGGCTCCGCCGGCGCGCTGATCGTGCGCCGCATCCGCAGAAAGCAAAGCTAGCACGCCGGGGACAGACTTTCTGCGGCGCGGCCCGGGCCGTTGTGTAATTTTGAAAAATCGTTGTGCGTTGCACAACGATTTTTCTATTCCGCACATCGGCGTTGTGCAAATCCGCGAAAACGTTGTGCATCGCACAACGTTTTCGCGAATCCGCACATACGGCTCGCCCGGCCGCGCGCACACCCCGCACCGCGCCCGGCCCGCGCGCGCAATTTTTTCTTGCTTTTATGCCGCGGAACAGGTATAGTAATAGAGCGCAGAATGATATGCAGACAAATACGGAGAAAGACTCACAGATGAAAAACAGAAAAGAAATTAAAAAACTGGGACGGGCGTCGCTGAAAAAGCATTATGCCATCTTTGTGGCCGCCTGCCTGATAGCGTCCTTCATCGGCGCGGAATTTGCCGGCTCGCTGAGCTTTTCCAAGGCGCAGACAGAAGAGCAGGCCGTGCAGCAGATCGAAAGCGACCTGAAAGGCGAGGGCGACTATCAGATCAAGACCGACATCGGCGGCGCCACCTGGACGGACGTGCTGATAACGATGGCCGAAGACGGTACCGAGGCCGGCCGTGAGATGACGGAGCAGACGGAAAAAGAAGAAATCGAGGCCGCTAAGACCGGCAATCCGATCTTCGGGCGCACGCGCGGAGTGCTTTCGGGCGTAGTAAATCAGTTCACTTCCGGCTCGATACTCGTGACGCTGGTATCTTCCGTCGCACAGATAACAGGTTCGGAAAACCTGGGCATCCTGCTGCTCATCACAGCAGGCGCACTGCTGGCCTTTGCCTTCTGGTTCCTGGTCACCAATGTTTTTCGCGTGGCCGTGCGGAGAGTTTTTCTCGAAGGCATGATATACGACAACGTCACCTCGCAGAGGTTTACCTTTCTGCTGCGAATAAAAAAATGGCTGCGGGCCTCGTGGATAATGTTTGTAAAATACATCTTCTACACGCTCTGGTGCCTGACGATCGCCGGCATCGCCATTAAACGATATTCCTATTATCTCGTTCCTTATATAGTAGCGGAAAACCCGAGCATGACTGCCCGCCAGGCCATTACGCTCTCGCGCCGCATGATGGACGGCCACAAGTGGGAATGCTTCAAGTTTGAGCTTTCCTTCCTCGGCTGGCTGCTGCTCGGCTTCGTAACGCTGGGACTGTTCAATGTGTTCTACACCAACCCTTACAAGACGGCGTCGTTTACCAGATACTACGCTGAGCTGAGGGCGCAGGCCATCGCCAAAGAAATAGAGGGCGCGGAGCTGCTTAACGACAGGTATCTTTACGAAAAAGCTGCTGAGGCCGTCATCGCGGAAAAGTATCAGGACGTCATCGATGTGATGCAGGAGCCGAAACAGGAGAAGGAAAAGCTCGGCGGCTGGAGAGGCTTTCTGGCCGACAACTTCGGCATTATCATCCTGCGCCGCCAGCAGGACCGCGAGTTTGAAAGGCGGCAGGCTGAGCACGTGCGTATTCGCGATCTGGTCGACGACGTCGAAGGGCGCGCCTATCCTGTACGCCTCTATCCGATCGCGGAGGAAAACCGCCGCATGCTGGTGCAGTCGCTCAACTATATGCGCCATTACACGGTGTGGTCGCTGATAGCGGTCTTCCTGACGATGTCCTTTGTCGGCTGGATGTGGGAAGTCAGCCTGCACCTCATCACGCAGGGCGAATTTGTCAACCGCGGCGCGCTGCACGGCCCGTGGCTGCCGATCTACGGCACTGGCTCAGTCCTGATGCTGACCGTGCTATATCGCTTCCGCAGAAAGCCGGTGCTGGAATTTATCTCCACCGTCGTGCTCTGCGGCTTCCTTGAATATATGACCTCGTGGGTGATGGAAATTGTCACCGGCGGTACCAAGTGGTGGGACTACAGCGGATATTTCCTCAGTCTCAACGGCCGCATCTGTGCCGAAGGCCTGCTGGTGTTCGGGGTGGGCGGTCTGGCGATCGTCTACCTGATCGCGCCGATCATCGACGAGATTTTGAGCCGTCTCAACGAGAAAAAAGTCGCGGCCACCTGTGCTGTGCTGATGATCGCCTTTGCCGGCGATGCCGTGTATTCGCAGTTTTATCCGAATATGGGCGACGGCATCACTAATTATGACTACGAGAACGTGCAGGAAACCGGCCAGACCCGGCAGACCACATGATTTAAAGCGAAAACGGCCGCCCTCTGAGGGCGGCCGCTCAGAAATTCCGACATCCGCACGCTCGTCAACCTGTCTGAAGTCGCCTCGGTAGCGATCGCCGACATCGAGATTCCGTTCCCGCAGGTAGTCGTACATAAAGGAGAAAATTAGGCAGAAAGCCCGGGCGCAAGCGCGGGCTTTTTCAATGCGCGCTGTGGCCGCCCCTCGCGGCTGTGCGATCGTGCTGCAACTGTGCGGCCGTGCTGCAACTGTGCGGCCGTGCTGCGGATGTGCGGCAACCCCTGCTAATGGGGCAGAAAATTGCCTTTTAGCAGGGGAGCCCCCTGCCAGAGCTCACTTTTTTGGAATTTTAGCAGGTGCAACCCCTGCCACGTGATGATTTTTGGACATATTAGCAGGAGGCGAGGAAGGGCGGAAAAGCGCTAAACCGCTAGACGAGTCTCCCAAATTAGCAAGCTGGCGCAGTTTGAGAGAATTTCACCCGCCTTGGCGGGCGCGGCGGTTGCAGTAGAGAAATTGCTGCCCCTACCGACGGAGCGGAAAACGGCAATTTAGCAGGAGCAGCCCCTACCGTGATGAGGAAAAAGCCTTTGTTAACAGGGGTAACCCCTGCTATATGATCGATTTTGACCGTTTTGGCAGGAGCGCAAGCCAAAGGGACGCCGGCGAACGAGACGCAGGCGAGGAACGCAAGCGAAAGGGGCGCCGGCGAAAGCGGGCGACCAATTCAGGCATCACAATTTCAAGCAAGCAGCTTGACGGCGGCTGTAAATTTGGTATCATTATCGTATACATATCAAACGAAAAGAGGAAAGACTGATGAAACCAAGCCGGGAAACCGTTGAACTGTTCGCCAAGGACCGCTTTGCCACCTGCAACGGGGCGGTGATCGACGAAGTCGGCGAGCACTATGCCAAGTGCAGCCTCAAGCTCGAGGATATACACCGCAACGCCATGGGAGCGGTGATGGGCGGCGTGTATTTTACGCTGGCCGACTTTGCCTTTGCCGTTGCCGCCAACTGGCAGCAGCTCGGCACCGTATCGCTGAGCTCAGAAATCGCCTATTTGAGCTCTGCCAGAGGAGACAGCCTTACAGCTGAAGCTTTCTGCGTCAAGGACGGACGCACGACCTGCTATTATCGCATCGAGGTCAGGGATGCAGAAGAAAGACTGGCAGTGATCGTAAACACTATAGGATATAAAGTATAGACAATCTTTTTCACAAGCATTTTGGCTTTAAAAGGAAGAGGCTGCCGGCAAACAATGGTTCTAAAGACATGGTTTGCGGCAGCCTCGTTTTATTTTCCTTTTGCGCCAGCCAAATGGCCGGCAAGACATTCCTGTGGTCGGCCAGCGGGTAGCCGGCAGGCCGGCAAGCGGAAGCTTAGCCGGAAACGCCCATGGCCAGGAGAGCGTCGCCCTTGTTGGCGGCAAGACTGGCCATTCTCCAGCAGCATACACCGTCAGCCTCAGCCGTGAATTCCTGCAGGACCTTGTCAGCGTGCATGTTGGTGATATTGCCAAGAGGCTGACCCTTCTTGACCAGCTCGCCTGGCTCAACATAGCAGTTGAAAACGCCGTCGAACTGGCTCTTCAGCCGATAGAAGCTCTCAAGCAGAGTTTGGTTGTTGTTGACCGTCCGCGGATCAGCCTTGTACATACCCAGCATGTCGAGCACATTGCGCAGACCGTTGTAGTGCAGCATCTTGGTCTTTTCGTCCACCAGCCCCAGGCCGCCGATCTCCGGCTGAATGCAAGGGATGCCGAGTTCGGAAACGCTGGCGTAAAAGTTGCCGATGTCGCTGGCGCCTTCGCCGTAGAATTCAGTGACAGCTATGTAGTCGAGCGCGTAAGCCTTGGCCATTTCCAGCGCAGTTTCGTCGATATCGCTGCGGCCGGCAGAATTCTTGTGGTAAAAAACATACGGGTTGAGATATTCCTGCCTGTCGCCGCTGTGCATATCAATATGATAGTCGGAGCAGCTCACCAGCTGCATCAGAGTCGTGGCGATGATCTCGGTCAGGGTGCCGTTCGGATTGCCGGGGAACACCTCGTTGAGATTTTTACCGTCTACAGGGTTGACAAACATGGTTTTGTGCAGGAAAGCCTCGTAGTTGCACATTATGCAGCCACTGATCGAGCCCTTGAGCTTGGCCGGATCGATGTCGTGATAAAGCTTGAGGTTGGCGGCGATACCCGGATATTCGGTACCGTGTACACCGCTGGTAATGCAGATATCCGGGCCTTCCTCGGCGCCGTTGATGATATAGCAAGGCAACACTGTGGATGTGCCGTCCGGCGCCTGTACAGGTATATCCTTTATGAGCTTGGAACCCTTCTTTACGGTTTCATAAAACAGTGTCGTCATCTTAGCCTCACTTTCTGGCCAGGTAAGCGGCGGTTGCGTCAGCTATGCGATCCATGGCCTTTTCGATGTTCTCGTAGGAATTAGAGAATGCAACGCGAAGATAGCCTGCGCCATATTCACCAAAAGCAGAACCCGGAATCATCGCTACGCCGGCCTCGTTCAGATAATAATTAGAAGCCTCCTCGTCGCTCATGCCCAGCTTCTTGATGTTAACAAAGCAGTAGAAAGCGCCCTTCGGACAGATACAGCTGAGACCTTCGATCTTATTGATCCTGTCGAAAACGAGCTTACGCCTTTTGTCGAACTGTACACGCATATCCTCCACGCAATCCTGCGGTCCGTTGATGGCGGCCTCGGCGCCGTCCTGGGCGAAGGAGTTTGCACAGGTAACGGTGTATTGCAGCACTCTGATCATGGCGCTGACGAATTCCTTGTTGGCGGAGATGGCAAAACCGATTCTCCAGCCGGTCATCGAATAGGACTTGGATACGCCGTGGATGAGAATCGTGCGTTCTTTCATGCCATCCAGGGAAGCGATGCTGTAATGAACGCTGTCATCGTAGATGAGCTTTTCGTAGATCTCATCGGAGAGCACGACAAGGTCATATTTCTTGGCGATATCGGCAATAGCCTGCAGGCTTTCCTTGCTGAGGATGGAGCCGGTCGGGTTATTAGGGGAGTTAACGATGACCATTTTGGTCTTCGGGGTAACCAGCTTTTCGATGTCCTCAGGAATAACGTTGAAGCCGTTCTCTTCAAGCAGCGGGTAGGATACAGTCTTGGCTCCTACCAGATCTGCACAGTAGAAGTAATGCAGCCAGGATGGATTTGGTACCAGCACCTCGTCGCCCGGGTCGAGCATGGCGGTCATGGCGATGGAAACGGCCTGGTTGGCGCCGACGGTAACGATAACGTCGCTCATGTCGTAGTCGAGGCCGTTGTCTCTTTTGAGCTTGTTGGCTACAGCGGTGCGCAGCGTTTCAGTGCCGTAGTTGGAAGTGTAGAATACGTGACCCTCGTCCAGAGACTTCTTGGCAGCTTCTTTGATGTGCTGTGGAGTATCGAAGTTAGGTCTGCCGATGCCGAGATTGATGATATCCTTGCCCTGCTTTTCGAGCTGGCCGGCCGCTTCAAAGACCTTTCTGATACCGGAAAATGGGATATCATCCATTTTTTTGCTTTGTTTCATTTTTGTTGTCATAATATATTCCTCCCTGTAATGACACATGAAAACACGTGAATTTATCTGTTGCATTAATATCGTGCAAAGACTATGCCAACGATTTTGCACAATTTTATCTTTACAAACGACGCGCGGAGTGCTATTTTTATCATAAAGATTATCACCTTTGATAAAAATTATGATAAAAATTATAAAAGTAAGACGGAGGTGCCATCGTGCTGTCAGAAAAATCCTTCCTTCAGGAGACCTGTGAGATAATATCCGGGCTTTTCAACGTAGTAATAACTATCGTAGATAAGGAATTCATGCGCATCGCCGGGACGGACCACTATAAAGAGGAGGTGGGCAAGCCGGCGGCCAATCCCAACGTTTTTAAAGAGATCATGGAAAACGACAAGACCGTTGTTATCACTAATCCGGGCGGTGAAGCGGTCTGTGCGCTCTGCAACAACCGCAGCACCTGCCGTGAAAAAGCCGCCATCTATGCTCCTCTCAAGGTGGACGGCCACATTGCCGGCGGCATTGGCATCATGGCCTTTACGGAAGAACAGAGGTCGAGCGTTTTCTTTAAAAATGAAGTTGCCGGGCGTTTTACGCAGAAGCTGGCCGAGCTGATCTCCGGTAAGATCGAATCGGACGAGTATTTGCAGCAGCTTTCTGTCAATCTGAAAAAGAACATCGTCATCATTAATTCCGTCCACGACGGCGTGATTGCGCTCAACGAGAGCGGCGTCATCTATCAGATAAACAGTGCGGCTCTGTCTATGCTGGGCGGCGAGAGCGAGCAGTACATTGGTCAGCCTCTGACGCAGATAGTTTCCAAACGTACCGCCGACAAAATCAAAAGCGGCAGGGATATAATAGATGAAGAGGAAAAAATCGGGCTTGCGCATAACAAGGTGCCGGTGCTCCTCTCGGCGCACAGCGTCATGAGCGAGGGCGATATATACGGAAACGTTCTCACCTTCAAGACCGTCAGAGAGGCCAACGCCTTTGCGCAGAAGCTGCTGCGTAACGATGACTACAAGGTGAGCTTCGACGATATCATCGGCGATTCGGTGGCGATCGAAAACGCCAAGGATTTTGCCCGCAAGGTGGCCGGCAGCAATTCTACCGTTCTGATCCGCGGCGAAAGCGGTACCGGCAAGGAGCTGTTTGCGCGCGCCATCCATTGCAGCAGCTCGCGTAAAGGGGGTCCCTTCGTGGCCATCAACTGCGCGGCAATTCCTGAACCCCTGCTCGAAAGCGAGCTTTTCGGTTACGAGGAAGGAGCCTTTACCGGAGCCAGGCACGGCGGCAAAATGGGAAAGTGCGAGCTGGCGATCGGCGGCACCCTTTTCCTTGATGAGGTGGGCGATATCCCGCTGTTTTTGCAGGCTAAATTTCTGCGCATGCTGCAGGAAAGATGCATTGAGAGGGTGGGCGGCAACAAACGCATCCCGGTCGACATCAGGATTATTGCCGCTACCAATAAAAATCTGGAGTTGATGATCGAAAATAAGGAGTTTCGCGAGGATTTGTATTATCGCCTCAATGTAATCCCCGTATTTCTGCCGCCGCTGCGCAAGCGCAGAGAAGACATTCTCACGGTCAGCAGGCATTTCCTGAAGAAATACACGACCAAGCTCGGCAAGGATATCGAAGGCATTGAGACTTCTGCCCTGGAGATCTTGAAAACCTATGACTGGCCCGGCAATCTGCGCGAGCTTGAGAATGCGATCGAGTGTGCAGTCAATGTAGAGACCGGGCGCTATTTGACCGTTGACAGCCTGCCGGAAAAGATCAGAGAAAGCGGCCGCGAGTTGGCGGCAGCCGGAGCCCTGATCGGCGCCGGAAGCAGCGGAGGGCTGCGGACAGCGGCCGAAGAGGGAGATCTCAAGGAGCGCCGGCGTAAGATCGAGCTTGATGCGATTATCGAAGCTCTCGACAAGTACGGCTGGGATACCAAGGGCAAGAAGAACGCGGCCAAGAGTCTCGGCATCGGCATCGCGACTCTCTACAGAATCCTTAATAAATAAGGTCGATAATAATTATCTTGTTTGATAAAAATTATCAATATTGTGATGGCAAAGTGATAATTTTTTGCCGGAAAGGCGCTCAAGATATGCAGATATCCTTCATCATTTTTGGCACGTGACTTGCACGTAATTAATAAAAACAGCAACCAAACCATGCGTTTTAGTTCTTTAATTAGAGAAAGTGAGGGCGAGATCAAAATCATGAAAGAAACGGGTTTTAAAAGTATGATGGGCAAGCTGTACGGCGATTGGGGCGTAGATTCAGAGGTAGGACGTCTGAGAGCCGTACTCATGAGAAGGCCGGGAGCCGAAGCTGAGGGTATTACCGATCCCGAGGCCGTGGCCATGAAGGAGATCTGGGACCCTGTAAAAATACGCGAGCAGCACGACGCCCTCGCCGAGATATACAGAAGCAACGGCGTAGATGTATATTATATAGAGGATATGGATCCGAACCTGCCTAACGCCATCTATGCACGCGATCTGGTA
Organism: uncultured Clostridia bacterium; assembly: GCA_944382925.1. Lineage (GTDB taxonomy): Bacteria > Bacillota > Clostridia > Peptostreptococcales > Anaerovoracaceae > Fimisoma. Next base: position 14,364 of record CALWNX010000096.1, read on the forward strand.
TTTATGACGCCGGAGGGAGCTATCGTCGCCAGGCCTGCCGCCAGCTGCCGTATAGGCGAGGAAGTATATGCGGCCAGACAGCTGGCCAAGATCGGCGTTCCGATCATCAAAACTATTAACGGCGACGGCGTTTTCGACGGAGCCTGCTGCCTGTGGATGGACAGAGAAACCTGCCTGCTTGGCTACGGCAAGAGATGCAATGCTTCCGCTACTGCCCAGGTAGAAGAGGAGCTTACAAACATGGGCGTCAAGAACCTCATCAAGGTAGAGATCCCGCGGGGCTGCGCTCATCTGGACAGCTTCATGGCCTTTGCCGATACGCATGTGGCTCTGGTGCTCAAGCTGGCCGCCCCCGATACGATCTACAACGAGCTTGAAGCCAGAGACATCAAGATCGTAGACATTCCTGACTACGAAGAATTCGGCAAATTCTGCCAGAACTTCGTTGCCATCGAGCCGGGCAAGATCGTGATGCCGACCGGCTGCCCGAAGACCGTGGCAGCTCTGGAGAAGGCCGGCGTAGAGTGTATCCAGCTCGACGTCAGCGAGATCCTCAAGGGTAACGGAGCAATCCACTGCATGACCGCTTTCTTAAAGCGCGACAGTGTGCCTCTGTACAGATAGCTTTATATTCGATGCTCTACCGCAGGGCAAAAGAAATTGTCCTGCGGTAAAGATATAAAAAGGAGGAGAAAGATGAAAAGAAAAATGATGAAGATGGTGACCGTGATCTTGTCACTAGTTCTGGTCTTCACCCTTTTCGCCGGCTGCGGCGGAGACAGCAGCTCGGCTTCAGGGCCTGTAAGAGATGACGGAAGCATCGTGATCAGAGTACCGTTCGCTTCTGAGCCATCGTCACTCGACCCTGGCTATGGCAACAGCTCCGACAGCATCGCCCCTAGAGGCATGATGTTCGAAGGTCTGGTAAGAATCTACGACAACAAGGTAGAGCCGGCCATGGCTGAGAGCTGGGAAGTAGCTGACGACGGTGTTACATACACCTTCCATCTCAGAGACAGCAACTGGTCAGACGGCGTTCCTGTAACTGCGCATGACTTCGTTTACGGCATCACCAGACTGCTGGACCCTTCTGAGGACGCTCCTAACGGAAACTATCAGTGGATGGGCTACTACATCAAAAACGGTGAAGAATTCAACACCGGCCAGTGCAGCGCTGAAGAACTCGGCATCAGAGCCATCGACGACAAGACGCTGGAAATCGTAGCCGACAAGAACATGCCTTATTTCGTAGAGCTGATGAAGCTGCCTTGCTTCTATCCTGTAAGAGAGGATATGGGCGAAAAGTACGGTAAGGAATATGCTTCTTCCCCTGAGACTGTAGTTTGCAACGGACCTTTCATTCTCACCGGCTGGGATCATGAGAGCCAGCTGACCTTTGAGAAGAACCCTGAGTACTGGAGAGCAGATGAGATCAACGTAGACGGAGTTGAAGCCTACATCATCGGCGACACCGAAACTATCATCAACATGTTCGATAACGGCGAGCTCGAGATCATGAATACTATCGACAAGGAATACATCGAGAAGTATGAGGAGACCGGCGAGGCCGTATTCATCGAAGGCGCTACCATCTGGTACAATGTTATCAACACCAAGACTGACAGAGGCGAGGTTTCCAAGCTCCTGCAGAACAAGAACTTCCGTCAGGCCGTATCCTATGTACTCGACAGAGATTCTCTCGTTGAAGCAGCCTGCGGCGACGGTTCCTTCGGTATTACCCGCATGATCCCGGATCTGATCACCGTGCTTGACAGCACGCTCGGCGAGCTGTATCCGTATGAGCCGTATCCAACCTCGGGTGATGCAGACAAGGCTCAGGAGCTCTTTGATCTGGCTCTTGAAGAGACCGGCTTCACCAGAGACAATCTGCCTGACATCACGCTGCTGACCTTCGATGACGAGAGAGCGCAGGATAGTGCTGAGATCATTCAGAGCATGCTGGGCGAGGCCTTTGGCATCAACGTAGTAATGGATACTCAGACCTACTCGGCTCGTGTTGAAAAAGAAAACCAGGGCGATTACGACTTCTGTATCACCAACTGGGCTCCTGACTACAACGATCCGATGACCTTCCTGGAGTGCTATGAGTCGAACAACAGCTACAATATGTACTTCGGCGGCATGCAGAATGCTGAGTATGACGAGATCATCGAATTCTGCAACACTACTGACGACATGGAAGCCAGAGCAGAGAAGATGTTCGAAGCCGAGAAGATCCTCTGCGATGAAATGGTTGGCATTCCTCTCTTCCAGACTGCTGGATACTGGGGCATGAAGACCTACATCACCGGCATAACCAAGTGCGGACTGGGCGCCAACGACCCTGACTTTGCAAAAGTTAAGTACGTAGGTGAAGAGTAATAGAACTATCAAAGCGGCGCTTTTTCAAGGCGCGCGCAAAAAACATCCGGAATGTACGGCAGTGACCTGAGGCCGGCGCCGGGGCGGGCAAAACCCGCCCCGGCGCCGGCCCGGGCGGCCGTTATTCGACTGACGGAAAGGAAAATACGGCTATGTTGAAGTATGCACTAAAAAGGATCGTGATCGCCGTAATAACACTCTTCATATTGATATCTGCAGTATTCGTAATGGTAAGGCTGCTCCCGGGCGATCCGTTCACGGATCCGAAGGTGCCTGAGGCGACTCAGGAAAAAATGAGAGAATATTACGGACTTAATGAGCCTTTATATAAACAGTATCTGACTTATATGGACAATCTTCTGCACGGCGATCTGGGCTACAGCCTGAGAACGCAGGGCAGAACTGTTAACGAAATCATCAGCTCCGCGTTTCCGTATTCTATAGACCTTGGTATCAGAGCGCTGGTATTCGCGGTGGTGGCGGGCCTGCTGCTGGGCATAGTGGCTGCGCTAAACCAAAATAAATTTCTGGATCATTTCAGTATGGCCGTCGCGGTCATAGGTATTTCGATCCCAAGCTTTATCATCGGAAGTGTCTTCCAATATATCTTTTCTGTAAAATTAGGCATACTACCGGTGGCCAGGTGGGATAGCTTTGCCTCCACCATCCTGCCGACCTTTGCTCTGGGACTGGGCTCCGTAGCCACTATCGCCAGACTGATGCGCACGAGTATGCTGGAGGTTGTTAACGAGGACTTCATCAAAACGGCCAAAGCCAAGGGTCTCAACAAGCGTGAGATCACTCTCAATCATCAGCTAAGAAATTCAATGCTCCCTGTCATCACCGTAATGGGCCCAATGGTGGCGACATTGCTGACAGGTACATTTGTTATAGAAAACATTTTCGCTATACCGGGACTGGGACGGCACTATGTCATAAGTATACAGACTCTGGATTATCCGCTTATACTCGGCATGACGATCGTGTACAGCGTATTCCTCGTTCTGATGCAGCTTGTTGTCGATCTCGTTTATGGACTCATAGATCCGAGAATCAAATTGCGATAGAGAGGGACTGTACCATGAAAAAGCAGAAAATCCAAGAAGAAGTGAAAGCTGTGGAAGCAGAGCAGGAACAGACCACCTTTACCGAGGATATGTTCAATTTCGTCAAGGAAGACGAGTCCGCAGCAGAAAAAATGTACGCCCCGAGCATCAGCTACTGGCAGGATGCCTGGAGGCGGCTGAAAAAAAACAAGGTTGCCATGGCCAGCATGATCTTTATCATCCTGCTGACGCTGATGGCTATCATAGCGCCGATGGTATCTCCTTACACTCATGATGCGGTAAACTTCTCCGCCATGGACAACGGGCCGTCGGCAGAGCACTGGTTCGGCACCGACAACCTGGGCCGCGACATGTGGGCCCGTGTATGGATGGGAGCCAGAGTATCTCTGTTTATCGCCTTCGTGGCGGCTATTGTACAGAGCACCGTCGGCATCATCATCGGCGGCATCTCCGGTTACTTCGGCGGCAAGGTCGACCTGTTTCTGATGAGATTTTCAGATATCGTCGATTCCATACCGTTTCTGGTATATGTAATACTGATAATGATGATCATGGGCTCAGGTATGGCGCCTATAATCATCGCCTTTGCCCTGACCGGCTGGATCAGGATGGCTAGGCTGGTAAGAGGACAGGCGCTGTCTCTCAAGGAGAGCGACTACGTCATGGCTGCCAAGGGCCTGGGCGCTTCAAACATGAGAATTATCATCAAGCATATGGTGCCTAACATGCTCGGCGTAATCATCGTTACGCTGACCATGAGCATCCCGAACGCGATTTTTACTGAGGCCTATCTCAGCTACATAGGTATCGGCCTGCAGCCGCCGCTGACGAGCTGGGGACTCCTGGCCAACGAGGGCGCGGCAGTTATCAAGACTTATCCATACCAGCTCATAATCCCGGCTCTGTTCATCAGCTTGACCATGCTGTGCATGCAGCTGTTCGGAGACGGTCTCCGCGATGCGCTCGACCCTAAGCTCAGAAAGTAGGAGGACAAGAAAATGGCAGAAACATTATTAAAAGTAGATGATCTGCGGGTCTCCTTCGAAACCTATGCCGGCGAGGTCCGCGCGGTAAGAGGCGTGAGCTTCAGAGTAGACAAGGGCGAGACCCTGGCCATCGTGGGAGAATCCGGCTCGGGCAAGAGCGTTACTGCTCAGTCGGTAATGAGACTTTCCTCAGATCAGACGATAAGATATAAAACAGGTGAAATAGATTTTAACGGTCAGAAGATTCTTGAGCTCGGCGAAAAAGAGCTCTGCAAAATCAGAGGAAGTGAGATCGGCATGATCCTGCAGGATCCGCTGACCTCGCTCAATCCGATGATGACCGTCGGCAAGCAGATCGCCGAGGGTCTAATCAAGCATCAGCATCTGAAAAAGCGTGAAGCGATTGAAAAATCAATCGAGATGCTCAAGCTGATCGGCATCCCTGAGCCGGAGAGACGGGTGAAGCAGTATCCACACGAGTTTTCCGGCGGCATGAGGCAGAGAGTTTCCATCGCTATTGCTCTGGCCTGCAACCCGAAGCTTTTGATCGCTGACGAGCCGACCACGGCTCTGGACGTGACGATTCAGGCCCAGATTCTGGAGCTGATGAGAGAGCTGCAGGAGCGCCTTGGCACTGCTATCATTCTCATCACCCACGACCTCGGCATCGTAGCTGAGATGGCGGACAGAGTAATGATCATGTATGCCGGCAATATCGTCGAAAGCGGCAGCTGTGAGGAGATTTTCTACAACCCTTCACATCCTTATACCTGGGGCCTTCTGGGCAGCATTCCTAAGGAAGGACAGAAGAATAAGGAGATGCTGGAGAGCATCAAGGGAACTCCGCCTGATCTGCACGCTGAGATCGCCGGCTGCGCGTTCAAGCACAGATGCAAGTATGCGATGGACGTGTGCCACAAGTGCCAGCCGCCTGCATACGAAATAAGCGAGGGTCACGTGTCAAAATGCTTCCTGCACCACGAAATGGCGCCGGCAGTGACCAACCCTGTGACAGGACGCGAGGTGAAGTAAATGGAAAATAATGTACTACTGGAAGTAAAAAACCTGAAGAAATGCTTCGACGTCGGCGGACGCAAGGTGCTGACCGCTGTTGACAACGTGAGCTTCTACGTAAGAAAGGGTGAAACGCTCGGCGTGGTAGGCGAGTCCGGCTGTGGTAAATCTACTACCGGCAAAACCATCATGCACCTCATTCCGGCTACTTCAGGGCAGATCATATATGACGGCCAGGACATCACCCACATGGATCGCAAAGAATATCTGGCCTTTACCCGCAAGGCGCAGATGATCTTTCAGGATCCTTACGCCTCGCTGGATTCGCGTATGACCGCCGGCGATATCATCGCCGAGGGTATGACCATACACGGCATGTATAACGCCAAGGAGAGGAAGGAGCGCGTTTACGAGCTGCTTAACACAGTAGGTCTCAACAAGGAGCATGCCAGCAGATTTGTGCACGAGTTCTCCGGCGGACAGCGCCAGAGAATCGGTATTGCCAGAGCGCTGGCGATCGGCCCTGAATTCATTGTCTGCGACGAGCCTATCTCAGCGCTGGATGTTTCCATTCAGGCGCAGGTTATAAACCTGCTGCTGGAGCTGCAGGAAAGCCACAAGCTGACTTATCTTTTCATCGCTCATGACCTGAGCATCGTCCGTCACGTTTCGGACCGTGTAGCAGTAATGTATCTGGGCGCTGTAGTAGAGCTGGCCGAGAGCAATGAGCTGTACGAAAACCAGCTTCATCCTTATACGCGCGCATTGCTGTCGGCGATTCCGATCGCCGATCCGCAGGTGACGAGAGCGAAGCAGAGAATCCTGCTGGAAGGCGACGTGCCGAGCCCGATTGATGTCGGCGCCGGCTGCAAATTCGCCGGACGCTGCAGCATGTGCAAGCAGATCTGCCACGAAGAGGCGCCGCAGCTGCGCGACGTTGGCGGCGGACATTACGTAGCATGTCATATGATATAAACAAAATGATGACCAATAATAAATTCAGTAATTAAATAAGATGTTGGGCGTGCGCGTCGCGTGCGGTAGGAGCTAAAGGCTACTTCGCGGCGGCGCGCGACGTGTTTGGGAGGACAGCAATGATAAACAGCTTAGCGAATTTATTTTCTGAAAAGGGTTTGTTAAGAAGGTCCCACGGCTTGACGCTAAATCGCCGGGGCGTTCTTTGCGTACCACAGGATGCTTCGCCGGAGCTCCTGCGGCTTTATGTCGATCTCACCGCCAGATTGGGCGTGGAGATCAGCGGCTTTGAGCCGCCTGTCAGCGGCAATTCTGCCGAAGACGCCCTGCGCCTTTTGCTGGTGCCGGATATGCCGGCAGGCAGCAGCGTTCTGCGGCTGAAGGACGGCGGAGCCAGCCTGGAGGCAGGCACGCTCAAGGACCTCGCCCGCGGCACGGAATACCTGATCTGCGTATATCCTTTTGATGGCTGCGGCGGAGATCTGCGCGAGTACAGCGCGGCAATCACATCGCTGACTGTCGACAGCCGCACGCTTTCGGTAGCCCGGCTGACGGATGACAAGGGTGAGGCACAAAAGCCTGGCGGCGGGAAAGCGGCCAGAGCGGCTTCCTTCGGCAACTGCAATTCCTATCAGCGGGCCAGGCATCACTATCAGCAGAATACCGCCTACAGGGTGCTCACCGACAATATTGCCGAATGGGAGGCAGAAGCGGTGCTTTCTGCAGCTCTGCGGGTGGCGATGGAAAATTATGAAACCGTCTATCCTTACGCCGTATGCGAAAAAGCGCCGGCCTATAGCTGTGTACGCTTCGAGAAGCAAAAGACGGCTGCTGTGAAGAAGGAAGGCGACGATCTGGTTTTCTGCGGCTCGCGTGCAGATATGAAGGCTACCGTCTATGCCTTTGCCAGAGCAGAAGAGCAGCCGTTCAGAGAGGAGCTCGTCGGTGAGCTTGAGAATATGCTGGCCGGCAGGAACGAAATCGGTCAGGCGGCCTTTGCGCTCGCCGCACAGGCCGGCAAGCCGGCACAAAAGGGGCGTCTGATCACCAGAGAATATGCAACCGGACTGGTGGACAGGGAGGCCCTGCGGACTTATCTTTCTCAGAAGGGCTGTCCGACAGAGCTTGCTAATTTCAACGACGGCAGAGAGATCTTCCGCACTTCGGCAGTGATGAGCTGGGAAGGCGACGACTTCATGGAAGCCTTTCGCAGCAAGGTGCTGCCGGCTATTAAGCAGGGTGAACGTGTAGACGTAAAGGGGCTGCTCAGCGAGAGCATCAAGACCAGAAGAGAGCTGGAGCAGAAGCTGGCCGCGGAGATCAGCGCTGCCGGCGGGCAGCCCGGAAGCATCGAAATCCTCTGCTCATATAAGTCGGGCTATTCGTGGATCGAGGAGCGTGTATTGCCGCAGCTCAAAAAAATCGGCGCCGGACAGCGAATAAAGCGCATAAAGATCAGCTTTTCCTATCTGATGAACGCCAGAGGAGACGATACCTTTGAGGACGAATCGGCTCCTAACTATGGCCGTCATATGGATGACCCGGAAAAATTCTTTGACATACCGACCAGATGGCTGCAGGAGCTTTTCCCTGTCGATGAACTGATTGCGGCCGAAACGGGCGTGGCGCTCGATGACATCACCTTCTCCCGTGACGATCAGACCGGGCATATCTATCGCTTGGCGGCAGAGGATGAGCAGGGCAATATCATATTCAGCGACACCTTTGATCCTAAATATATTGAAAAGCTGTACATCAAAAAATATCCGCAGATCGGGCTGACGCATGTCACCACCGGCTGGCTGACAGCAGAAGCAGGCGGAAAGCAGGTGGCGGATGAGCGGATCGAGACGGACACCGAAAAAGTATGGCGTTTCATGGAGGACGACCTGATTCCTGAACTGGAAAAAAGGCTGACTGACAAATATGGTGTCGACGGTCTGGTGGAGGCACAGCCTCTGTTCAACAGGCTGCAGATCGACATCAACATGAGTGAGATAGATCGCGATCTGGGCTTTAGGCAGGAGAGAATATCGACCGCCGAGGCTCTGCAGGAGGATATTTACTTCTACCTGCTCGACTGGTTTAAGACCTACGGCGAGCGTGAATGCGGCCACGAGCTTGATAACGTCGGTCTGATCATGCCGGAGCCGGAGATTCGCACGGGCCGGCAGACCGAGTTTACGGCTGTCATGTATGACGATCTGGCCGGCGGCGCGGTCTGGGAAAGCGAGAGCGGAAGAGAGCCGCTTGATGCAGCTGACGATGTGCGTCTTTATATCAGAGAGCTGGCCTTTGATGGTGATACTGCTGTGCTCACGCTGGATGCGGCCGGCCTGGGCGTACTGGCAAGAGCTGCCATCATCGGCGATATGATCAGGGCCGGAGTTATCAATATGTTCTCCGAAGAAAGAGTGCTTGTCAGACTTTCTGACGGCGAAGAAAGCTGCCTCATCGAAATCCCGGCCAGGGAAAAAATGCCGTCGGCGCTTTCCACACAGGAAAAGGACAGAATCCTCGGCAACGAGGTGATAGATTACGAGCAGTATCTTCAGCTGCTGGGATATTACGACCGCCACGAGGGCACGCGCATCTTCCCGATCGAGACGACCTACAAGGGCAAGAAGATTTTCGGCGTCGAGTACATCCGGCGTGACGGAGGCGTTTTCTACTCGGCCTCCAAGGTGCGAAACGAGAGAATGACGGTGCTCTTCACCGCCAGACATCACGGCAACGAGGCATCGAGCATGAATTCTACCTTCATGATGTTCGACCGGCTCGACAGCGACCTTGGCGAGGTGCTCGACCGCATCAACATGGTCTTTGTACCTTTTATCAATATAGACGGCGGTACTCTGCATTGCCATGTGCACAGCAAGCATCCGAAGTGGCTCTGCCATCCGGCCAGATATAACAGCGCCGGCTTTGAGTTCCGCAAGGATTTTGAAAATCCGCACAGCAAATACGGCGAGGCCAGAGTGCTGAGAAAGATCTGGGGCAGATATCTCTTCGATGTGGTCACCGACAATCACGGCTTTGAAGGCCACGAGCTCGTGCAGCCTTTCTCCGGCTACATTTCACCTTGGTACAAGAGCTTCTGGGTACCGCGGGCCTTCTACTACGGCTATATCTGGTTCAGAGGAAGCCAGGAGCACATGGTCAAGCTCGGCAATCTGATGAGAGAAAGAGTTTCGGCGGCCATTAACGCTGATGCGGAGATCTACGGTCTGAACAAAGAGTTTGCGGAGCGCTTTGAAAAATATGCGCAGAGCTGGTTCCCGGATCTGTTCAGGCTGGAGAAGTTCAACGAGGTGGTGTTCTACTGGACGGATACCGACAAGCATCCGCGCCCGGCCAACTACGGCGTAAGAAACCCGGAGATCACGGCTGTGGACTGGACGACCGAGCTGGCTGACGAGACTGCCGTCGGCGAGTACATGGGTCTTAACGCCAGAGCGCACCATATTTCTGATATCGCCCTCATCAAGCTTCTGCTCGAATATGAGCCCGTCATGGATACGGCTCATATCTCCGGCGGCGATGAAGGCGGTTCAGGCACATATATCAGGTATCGCCGGCATCCGCTGTTCGCCGGCGGGCAGAAAGAACTGTAAAAGGCAAAGCTTAACATATTCTCAAAAAAGCGAAAGGAGATAAAGAAGGATATGAAAACGTTTTACGAAGACATGCCAACCGTTTGGGGCGACAACTGGAGCGTAACCTCCGAGATCGGCAAGCTGAGGTCGGTAGTGGTGCACAGACCGGGCAAGGAAGTTGACAACATCACCGACCTGAAGAAGGCCTATGTAAGAGATTACATCGACGGTGACAAGGCCCGCTGGGAGCATGATCAGCTGGTGGAGGTCTACAAAAAGAACGGCGTGGATGTGCATTACGTGGAGGAGACTGCCGAGGATTGTCCTAACGCCATGTTCTGCCATGATCTCGTGCTGGGAACTCCAGAGGGCGTCATCATCACCAGGCCGGGCATCGAAGTAAGGTCCAAGGAAGTAAAGTACGTTGCTCAGACTGTCAGCGCGCTCGGTGTGCCTATCGTCAGAACTGTTCACGGCAGCGGCATCTTTGACGGAGCCTGCGCGACCTGGGTAGACAAGGAGACCGTGTTTGTCGGCACCGGCACCAGATGCAATCAGGAAGGACTGAGGCAGGTCAGCGAGACCTTCCGCAGCATGGGAGTCAAGAACATCATTGAGCTTTCTATCGCCAGGAACCAGAATCATCTGGACGGTTTCCTTTCGATCGTCGACACTCATCTGGCCGTTACATATCCGTACATCACGCCGGACATCATCTATGAAGAGCTGGAAAAGAGAGGCTTCGATTTTGTTGAAATTCCGGCCTTTGAAGAGAAGATCAATTTTGCCGCCAACTCTGTAGCCCTTGAGCCGGGCAAGATCATCATGCCTAAGGGAGCGCCGAGGACTGTTGAATTGCTGAACAAAAAGGGCGTTGAGGTTATCGAGCTTGATCTGGAAGAAATCAAGAAGGGCGGCGGCTCTGTGCACTGCCTGACGGCCTTCCTCAAGCGCGATGACATCCCGGTTTACGAGGTAAGATAGCAAAAATGTTTATCGGTGGTTTTTATTCCCTGGACACGGAGACAATGCTGAAAATGCAGCGTGAAACGCCTGTGGCGTCTGAGTGTGCGCATAAATACGGCTTTGAGCTCCGCTGTGACATGGAAAATAAATATAAAGAGAAGGTGTACACGAATAACGGGCGCACGGCTTCGGTGTATGCCTTCAGGCATTGCCGCCGGCGGATGGAAGGCAAAAAAGTGCTGCTGCCTGATTATCTGTGCCTGTCGGTTATTTCCGCCATGCAGGCAGCCGGAGTAGAGTATGGCTTTTACCATGTAAAGCGCGATTTGACGATAGACCTTGCGAGTCTCGAGCAGGCCATGACGGATGAGGTGGGAATGATCTACTTTATTCACTATTTCGCCGTGCCGCAGCCGCGCGAGGTGACTGACCGCATCAGAGCTCTGGCCGCAGAGCGTTCGCTGCTGGTGATGGAGGATATCACGCAGTGCCTTTTCAGCCGCGATCGCCAGCGCATGGGCTTTGGCGATTACATAGTCGGCAGTACGCGCAAATGGTATCCGATGACGGACGGCGGCATTGTGGCAATTCGCGATGGCGTTGAAGGCGAAAGGACAACTCTGCTGGGGGCTTATGACGAAAGCGTCTACAAGGAGCTGCTGATCTCCTCGCTGCGCGCTTATTACGATTCTCATCCGCAGGCCATGAAGCAGCTTTACCTTGACAGAGAGGCCCAGGCCAATGCCGGCAGGTACAAAGATCTTTCGCCGCGGGAAATGACGGACGAATCAAAATATATCTTTTTCGGTACCGATGTCGCCAGACTCAGGGAACGCCGTTGTGAGAATTACAATTATCTCTGCGACAGGCTCGGCGATCTGGACGGAATCGAGATTATAAGCGGCCGTGAAGCAGGAAACGGCGAATACGTACCGTTTGGCTTTACGCTGCTGGCTGACGATCTTGCTGACCGCGACAGGCTGTACAGCTATCTTGTCAACTGCAACATCATCCCGGAGATTCAGTGGAAGCTGCCGCTCGATTACTATACGCCGGGAGCGGACGCCCTTGAGCTGTCGCAGCGCAACCTGATGCTTCAGTGCGATCAGCGCTATGGCCTTTCTGACATGGCCTATGTATGCGAGAAGCTCGAGGCGTATTGCCGGGCGAAGAGCTAAGCCCTTGTTCCATGACACAAATCGAACGCCCGTTATCAGCAGCATGGCTGATAACGGGCGTCAGACTGCAGACAAACCCCGGGCAATTTCATTTCTCAACTTATTTCAAATTCATCTTGCGCCATGAGCTCTTTCAGTATAGCGGTGAAAGCTAAAAAATGCGAGGTCAGAAGCCAAAAGCCGAAAGCAAAAAATCGCGAGGCCAGACGCCGAGCTGAGATCGAACCGGGCGTTTTTGCAAATTTGATCGGGCGGCCATTTTCTGGTTGACAACAACGGCAAAAAATAGTATATTATTCGCGTACAAGAAAAGACGTCTTTGACATTGATCGTTGAGGCATCAATGTCATTTTTATTTTTCACCGGCAAAAGGCCCGCCGGGCAGCAGAAAATCGCCGGGCAGCAAAAGGCCCGCCGGGAGGCAGA
>CALWNX010000097.1 GCA_944382925.1 uncultured Clostridia bacterium
CAGGAGCATACATACATCATATCAGAAAGAACTTGCAATACGATGTTTAGCCATCCGCCAGAAGAATGGGAAGAAGTTGCAAATATTTCCTACTGGATACAGGGCGAGTATGTCTCAGCAGACGTAGATGAAGAAGGAAATCTGGTGCTGGTGCTGAACGATAAGCATATTGCTCATTGGAAGCGCTATATAGAAGAGGACTTGAAAAAAATGCTTGAAGCTGACAAAAGAGATGGCGAGGAATATGGCTTCATAATCAGTGAAGACTATACAGAATTAACATATATGACAGACCGCTCGTTTTATTTTGGAAGCATGGTAAAATTAGGCTACCTGATACCATATTGCGGGATAATGCAAATGCTAACCGAAATTGATCCTAATGAGTGGTATCTAGACATTACAATTAAAGATGGGAAAACGGGCATAACGATAAAGACCGGGCGCATACCAGACGATGGATCTTTTAGAATTACGGATGAAGACTGGGAAAAGGCCTTGGGAGAGGCAGAGCAGGAGCAGAATAATGTTACCGAAAGAAGATAGAAAAATTTTAAGAAAGAAAAGTAAATTTCTGAGGAAAAATGGCCTTAAGAAAAAAGAAGATGAGTATTCAATAGAATATTATAACAATGAAATTATCATAGGCATATCTTATGAACGCTACTCTTCAAATAGTCGCGCATTTATAAGATTTAAAGAAAAAAACGAGGTCTTTGATATTGGTTGGATTATGAAAGTGCAAACAGATAAGGAATCCGCAGATGATAGGCTTGAACATGCCGAGAAACTGCTCAAATATATTGAAGATAATTATACATCTTTAAGTCAATATAATTTTTGCAAAGAAAAAGATAAATTAATTGAAAAGTATGCAAACGAACATGCAGAAGAGATATATGAGAAAAATAAATGGTTTTTTGATAGCTTAAAATGGATGTGAAATATATGAAAGGCATTATAATTGGCTGATTACAGGATATGAATGTTATCCGCAAAACAAAAAAATACGCAGAAATATTGTCAAAAGAATGGATATGGGGTGTATTACCAAAGACAAGAGAAAACAGCAGACTGTAGACAAACCTCAGACAATTTCACAAATGAAGTTGTCTTTGGGTTTTCGATTGCGGCGGACTTATTATATATCTGATGCGCAATGTTCAATGCGCTTCCTTTCTCAACTTTTTTCAAATTCAGCACGTTTTAAGTTGAATTTTGCAAAAAAATTCTCCGCTTTCATGCCAATAAGCGCATCAGCCAGTTGAAAAAAGGAGTATTTTGCCGAGGCGAACTGCCTGATGTTGCTTTTTCTTTAACAAGATTTTGGTTTGATTATGCCTAAGAGGCACCTTTCAACTTGCGGACCGGACAGATTGGAGAAAAGAGAAGAAAATTCCTGCAAAATTCATCTTGCGCCATGCGTTTTTTCAACATAGCGGCGAAAGCTAAAAATCGGGGGCAGCGGGCTGTCTGCGGCGAGATTTGTTTGCGGCGGAGTTTGTCTACAGTCTGAAACGCCTCAGGCATCATGCCTGAGGCGTCGTTTGTCATGGCTTGCGGGTTATAAGGAGCAGACCTAGTCGTAGATCCAGTCTGTTTCATATTTTATAACTGAACCTGTAGTTGCATCAATTTCCAATTCGTGTTTTGTTTCTCCGCTAACAAATTCTATTTCGTACACATATCTTCCGTCATCATAATCGCAATATCCTTTATAATATTTTGCTTGAGAAGCAGAGACACCGGCTCTGTTAAATGCGATCGATTTAGCTTTATCTTCAGAAATTAGGTTGGCGGCGTTCGCATTTGAGTTAGGAATATAGTCATCGCCATCAATATCCATACTGATGATGTTGCCAGTAGCAGCGTGGATTTCGTAATCATATTCCCGTCCGTTGTTTACAAATTCGATCTCGTACACATAGATACCGTCATCGTAGTCCTGATATGCGTGGCGGAAAGTAACCTGCGAGGACTTCAGGCCAGCGTTTTCAAGGGCGATGGACTTGGCTTTCTCCAGACCGATCAGGCCGGACTGAGACTGAGTGCTGCCGGAAGAAGCATTGCCGGAAGAAGCGTTGCCGGAAGAGCTGTTGCCGGAAGTCGCGGCATTCTTGTCGGTGCTATTGCCGGTCTCGGTCTTGCCGCTGTCAGCGTTCTGCTGATTTTCCTGCGTCTGCTGGTTGTTCTGGTCGCTCGTCTGAGTGCTATTTCCGAAGCCGCCTGCGAGCAGCTCGGCCATCTCTCTGGTGGCCTCGATGATCGTGCCATCGTTGGCGCTTACAACATAGTCGTAATCAAAACCGTCGCTGCCTCTGAACTCGATGTCGTAAGTGCTGATGCCGTCGTCTCTGTCGAAGTGGCCTCTGAGAAGAGTAACCTCTGATTCAGAAAAGCCTGCGTTCTGCAGAGCTACCTGCGTGGCCTGATCGAGGCCGATGCCCTGATTGTTCAGGACGGAAGCGCCTACCTTGATGGCTGTGAACGCCAGCACCGCGACGATAACTACTACACATACGGCGAAGAGAGCGATCCTCTTCGGTGAACTTAACATTGCCTTCAGCTTAGTCATTTTATATTCCTCCTTTAATTCGCATTGCGCATTTCCTTAGCTTATGTCTTGATTATAGGGTGTCAAGATTAAAGAAAAATTAAAAGAAGAAAGTTTTTTGAAAATTTTTAAAAAATTTTTTCGCAGCCGAATCGGGGCCTTCGTGCAGGGCTGAATCAGCCCTCTTCGTGCAGCGGCAGAGTCAGCGTAAAGCTGCTTCCCTCGCCCTGGACGCTCTTGACGTCCATGCGGCCGCCATGCAGGTGAGCGATTTCCTGCACCATCGAAAGTCCCAGACCGAAGCTGTTTTCGGCAGTTTCGGTACGTGACGGATCCTCCTGATAGAAGCGGGACCAGATTTTCTGGATGTTTTCCGGCGAAATGCCGATGCCGTTGTCTGTTACGGTCAGCTTGGCTTCCTGCTCCTCGCGCCGCAGGACGATGCGGACATGCGCCTTGCTGCCGCTGTATTTGAAAGCGTTGTCGATGAGGTTGTTTACCAGCCGCGAAATCAGGCTCTTGTCGGCGGTGACAAAGATTCCTTCTTCTATATCGGCGTCCAGCTTCTCATCGCCTTCGAGGAGGATCGTCAGGTCGTCGACGATCGAGGAGACTATTTCGCTCAGGCTCGTGCGCACGAGCACCGCCTGATGGTTGGAATTGTGCAGGCGGGCAAAGAACAGGAGCTGCGAGATCAGCTCGGTTGCGCGGTCCGTGTGACGCTCGATCACTTCCAGCGACTCGCGGAATTCTTCCGGCGTCTGGGCAAATTCGCGCGCATATTCGCAATGCGCCTTGATGACGGCTATCGGCGTGCGCAGCTCGTGCGAAGCGTCAGAGGTAAACTGGCGCTCGGCGTCGAAGGAGGCCTCCAGCTTATCGAACATGCCGTTTATCGTCTGCGCGAGCTGACGGATTTCGTCCTTGCCGCCTTCGATGTCAAGATCGATGCGCTTGGAAAGGTCGCCGCTGGCAGCGATGTCAGAAGCCGCCTGCTGAATCTTCTCGATCGGCAGCAGGGCGCGCCGGGTGATCACGTAGCCGCCCAGCAGGATCAGAATCGCCAGCATAGGGATCAGCCACATGGACAGGCGCACCATGTTGTAGAGAATGTGTGTGCTCTCGCTGGCGCTGACTACACCGCGCAGCCACAGACCGTCCAGGCTTTCGCCGGAAAGCTTGCGCTCGTAGATATAATATTTTTCACCGTTTTCGTTCTTGGTCGTGCCGACTGCCGTAAAGGAAAAGGCTTCGTCGCTGCTGATGATAAAAGGCATGCTGCCGTAGATGAGATTGTTCTCCGAGTCGATCAGCGCGGTGGAGATCCCTTCCAGGTAGGCGCAAAAATCGTTGTCGATCTTAAGAATACCGCCTTTGTAGGAGATAAAATAATCCTGCGCCTCGCCGGTTTCCTCAGAGCTGTTGTAGAACTCGATTTCCTGCGCGTTGGTATTGACGGTGCTGACCAGCCGCTCCTGAATGGACTGGTCGAGGACCTGCCTGCTGACGGAAAAATTGATCAGGCAGACGCCCACCACCAGCACGAGCAGGGCGGCGGTGAACCAGAGCATGATCTTGGTCTTGATAGAAAGCTTTTTCATCTTGCATGGGCTCCTTGCTAGTCCTTGAGGATGTAGCCGCTGCCCCTTACGGTATGTATGAGCTTCGGCTCAAAGTCGTCGTCGATCTTTTTGCGCAGGTACCTTATGTAGACGTCGACCGCGTTGGTGCCGCCGGCATAATCGAAATTCCAGAGGCTGTTTTCGATCATCGTGCGCGAAAGCACCTTGCCCTTGTTGCGCAGCAGATACTCGAGCAGAGCAAATTCTTTCGCCGAGAGGGAAATGTCCTTTCCGCCGCGCTTTACCGTATGCGCCGCCGCGTCCAGGACCAGGTCGGCTGCTTCGTAAGTGTTGGAAACGTTGCCGGCTTTTTTGCGGGTCAGCACTCTGATGCGGGCCAGCAGCTCTTCGAAGGCGAAAGGCTTGATCAGATAATCGTCCGCGCCCAGATCCAGGCCCTTTACCTTGTCGTCGATGGCGTCCCGAGCCGTAAGGAAGAGCACCGGCGTCGTATCGCCGCGCCCGCGCAGCTCGTTGAGGACAGCCAGGCCGTCTTTTTTGGGCATCATTATGTCCAGAATGAGGCAGTCGTACTGTGCTGCATCCATGTAATCGAGGGCTTCCTCGCCGTCAAAGCAGCTGTCGACCGAGTAGCCCGCCGCCACCAGGCGCTTGTTGATGACCTTGTTCAGATCTTTTTGATCTTCTGCGATAAGGATTCTCATAATACCTCCGTTAAAGCAAACAAAGCAGGCTTTTGGCGCTGGCAGCTACAGCAGCTTGAGCAGGTCGTCCTTGGACACCAGGCCGATGGATTTGCCGGCGACCTCGCCGTTTTTGAAGACCATCACGGTCGGGATGCTCATGATGCCGAAGCGGATGGCCAGCTCCTGCTGTTCGTCGATGTTGATCTTGCAGACCTTGACGTCGGGACGTTCCGCGGCGATGGCGTCGATGGCCGGCGCAAGCATCTTGCACGGCATGCACCAGGCGGCCCAGAAATCGACGAGAACCGTCTCGCCGGCGCGGGTTATTTCCTGATCAAAATTTTCTTTTGTTACTGTCGTTATCATTGTAATATTACCTCCGTAAGCTTATCCGTTTTAAACTGAGTCTTAGCATTTATTATACCCCCAAATGAGGGAGAATAAAATAGCAAAGCTGTCATTTTTGTGCTATAATGAGGCAGATCGGAGGATTAAAGGAATCATGCCAAAA
>CALWNX010000098.1 GCA_944382925.1 uncultured Clostridia bacterium
TGATTTTTTATGGGAAAAAAGATTTTGCTTGGCTTTATTGCCGTGGCGGCGCTGGTGATCGGCATCTGGGCGCTGCTTATCAGCGGCTTTGCCCGCCACACGGATGAAGAGGCAGGCGCAGAAAGCGGTGATCGCAATGGGCCTGTCGATTTGGCTGCCGCTGCGGAATGTAGCTGGGGCTTATCCTTTCAGAAGGAAGGCGCGGCGCCGGTGGGAAATGCGGCACCTGAATATCTTGCTCAGTTCTACGCCTATTACATCGACACGCAGGCGTCTGAGAAGGAAAAAACGATATACCTTACCTTTGACTCCGGCTATGAAAACGGCTATACCGCACAGATCCTCGATGTGCTGAAAAAGACTGAGGTGCCGGCGGCCTTCTTTGTGGTCGGAAACTACGTTGAGGATAATCCGCAGCTCGTGCAGAGAATGGCCGCAGAAGGGCATATCGTAGGCAATCATACCATGCATCATCCCGACATGGCGGCCATTGAGGAGAAAGAAGCTTTCCGCCGGGAGCTGGAGGAGCTGGAGGCAGCGTACGAGGAAGTCACCGGCAGCGAGATGAAAAAATTTTATCGTCCGCCGCAGGGCAGCTACAGCGAAAATAATCTGCGTCAGGCAGCGGAAATGGGTTACACCACGATTTTCTGGAGCTTAGCGCATGTGGACTGGTACGAAAACGAGCAGCCGAGCAGGGAGGAAGCGCTTAATCTGCTGAACAGGCGCATACATCCGGGCGCGATCGTTTTATTGCACAGCACCTCCAAGACTAACGCCGAAATACTGGAGGAGCTGATCGAAGGCTGGAAGGAGCAGGGCTACAGTTTTGCCAGCCTGGAAGATCTGAGCTGACAATCACCCGGCAGATAAGCCATCGGGCAAAAGCCCGGTGGCTCTTATTTAATTAATGCTTGCATAAAAATTCGTTTTATTGTATAATAATCAAAGCGCGGGTGCTTTGTCCGCGCCGCACGTGTGAAATAAAACGATAGGAGAAGGAAGTATGGAAATCTATCTGGAAGGCATACTGGTGGCGATGAGAGGCGCCGCCAAAACGCTGGGGGTGAGCTTCTTCGCCCTCATAGTAGGCGCAGCCCTTGGTCTGGGGTTTGCGCTGATGAAAAAATCGCATAACAGGCCGGTGCGGATCTTGTCAAAGATCTATATCGAGGTCGTCAGAGGAACGCCGATGATCGTGCAGGCACTGATCGTTTCTTACGGAATCCCGATTCTGCTGCAAAGCAACGGCATCATGTTCAGATGGCCGGAGCTGGTCATTCCGGCCATGCTGGTGTGCGCCCTCAACAGTGCCGCTTATATGGCAGAAATCATCAGAGGCGGCATTCAGGCTGTCGATCACGGTCAGATCGAGGCGGCGCTTTCGCTGGGCATGACCGGCAGGCAGATCAACAGGTTGATCGTGCTGCCGCAGGCCTTCCGCATCGTGCTGCCGTCGTTCGGCAACGAGTTCATCACTCTGATTAAGGAAACAGCTGTGCTGGCTTTCGTCGGCGTGCCGGAAATACTCAGAAATGCCCAGCTGTGGAACGCTTCGACCTTTGAGACCTTCCCGGCCTATATCGGCGCGGCGGTGGTCTATCTGATGATAACTTATCCGCTTTCCAAGGGCGTAGCGGCGCTGGAAAAACACATGGCAAAGGAGATCAAAGAAAAATGATAAAAGCGACTAACATACATAAATATTTCGCCGGTATTCATGCCGTCAAGGGCGTCGATCTGACAGTCAGAGACGGTGAGGTGCTGTGCGTGATCGGGCCTTCGGGCTCCGGCAAGAGTACGCTGCTGCGCTGCCTGAACATGCTGGAAAAGCCGGATGAAGGCACCGTCGAGGTGGACGGCGTGGCGGTCAGCGAGGAAAACATCCGGGAAATGCGCACGAGGATGGCGATGGTATTCCAGAATTTCAACCTCTTTTCGCACATGACCGCGCTTGAAAACATCACCGTTGCGCCGGTGCACGTCAAGGGCATGAGCAAGGAGGAGGCAGCAGAAAAGGGGCTTGACCTGCTCAGGCTGGTCGGGCTTGAGGACAAGGCCGACGCTTATCCGCGCCAGCTTTCCGGCGGGCAGAAGCAGAGAGTGGCGATCGCCCGTGCGCTGGCCATGGACCCAGAGATATTGCTCTTCGATGAGCCGACCTCGGCGCTTGACCCGGAAATGGTGGGTGAGGTGCTCGACGTCATGAAGGAGCTGGCCGAAAAAGGCATGACGATGGTAGTGGTGACGCACGAAATGGGCTTTGCAAGAGAGGTGGCGGATGATATAATATTCATGGCTGACGGTCAGATCGTGGAAAGCGGCGCGCCGTCCGTCATCTTTGAACATCCGCAGCACGAGAGGACAAGGGCCTTTATCGAAAAAGTCCTCTAGCGGAAAGCAGGGGGATTACACGATGAAGAAGGTAATTATCAGATTTGCCATCGTGGCATGTGTAGCGCTGGGTATTGCATCCCCGGCGCTTTTTGACGAGCAGCTCTTTGGCGGTCGCCTGTTTGGCGAGCTTTCTTACAGCGGCGCCTATATTGAGGCGGACGAGCTGCCGGAGTACGAGGGCCAGCCGTACGCCGTGCTGATGGGCAACGAGCCGCAGTTTTCGGCAGAAGACGTTGACGCGGCGGAGCTGGGAGCCTTTGAAAGCTACAGCGAGCTCGACGATCTGGGCCGCTGCGGTCAGGCGGTCGCCCTTCTCGGCACGGAAACCATGCCTACGGAGGAACGCGGCAGCATCGGCCAGATCAAGCCCAGCGGCTGGCACACCGTGCGCTACGATGATCTGGTGGATGGCAAATATCTCTACAACCGCTGTCATCTGATCGGCTATCAGCTCAGCGGCGAAAACGCTAACGAAAAGAACCTCATCACCGGCACGCGCTACATGAACGTGGAAGGAATGCTGCCGTTTGAAAACGAGGTAGCGGATTACATTGAAAAAACCGGCAATCACGTATTGTATCGTGTATCGCCGAGATATGAAGGGGATGAGCTGCTCGCGCGCGGCGTGCAGATAGAAGCTCTTTCGGCCGAGGACGACGGCCGCGGCGTCTGCTTCAACGTCTTTGTCTACAACGTACAGCCCGGCATCGGCATCGACTATGCCAGCGGCGAAAGCTGGCGTCTGTAAAATTTTTTCCGACTGTCCGAACTTCGGGACATCTCTTGTTGTATCATCAAATTAG
>CALWNX010000099.1 GCA_944382925.1 uncultured Clostridia bacterium
CTCAAAAGCGGCCAGACGCTGGTCGTGGGCTGTTCTTCCAGCGAGATCATGGGCCTGCGCATCGGCAAGGGCTCTGACATCAACGCGGCTGCAGCCGTCTACGAGGGTCTGATGGAAGTGCTTGCGCCGCGCGGCATCCATCTGGCGGCGCAGTGCTGCGAACATCTCAACCGGGCGGTGATCGTCGAAAAGGAAGCCCTCCCGCCATGGGTGGACATCGTCAATGTCGTACCGCAGCCGAAGGCCGGCGGCTCCTTCGCCACGACCTTCTATCAGCGGGCCAAATGCCCGGTGGCGGTCGAGGAGATCAGGGCCGACGCCGGCATGGACATCGGCGACACCTTTATCGGTATGCAGCTGAAAAAGGTCGCCGTACCGGTCAGACTTTCGCTCAAAGCGATCGGCGAGGCTCATCTGACCTGCGCGCGCACGAGACCGAAATTCATCGGCGGCTCGCGCGCCATCTACGATGAGAACCTTTCCGGCGGCGACATTCCGCGGTAACAAAAAAACCTGCCTCTTCATATAGTATACTACAACTGAATATCCAATAAAAAATATGAAAGAAGCAGGTGAATTTATATGGGAAACAATTGTGGACTTCTGGGAGATAACAACGGTATCGATACCAGCTTGTTATTCTTCTTCCTGTTACTGGTGATCATCTTCTGTAACTGCTACCACTAAAACCTAGGCGCCGCCGCCCGGATTCCGGGCGGCGGCTTTGTCTGCGGCGCGCCCGGATTCCGGGCGGCGGCTTTGGGTTATGCGTTGATTAGGGAGGACAGACTTTTTTTCTCGCAGGATTCAAAAAACTGCCTTTGCGAAAACAGCAGAAAAGGCTTTTTTCCATGATAAACTCGCAGTCAGCAGATCAGCTTCTGCCAGTTTTTTTCTTAAAGTGCTTCATAGCAACGTTGAAAGAACAATTTTTTGTCCGCTCTTTTCGCTACATCCACAAAATCAAAGGGTGGAGAACAAAAACTTGTCCTTTGTCTCTTTGCGCGCCCGATCTTTCGCCTTTAGAGAGAATCCTTGCCAGCAACACATCTTGTACTATAATTCCAAAAGAGCTGGTTGGCGGCGATTACGCGAAGCGCGACAGCCTTTCCCGCGTGCGGCTCTCGCCGAGGATCTGCTGGATTTCCCAGACGTCAGGCGACTGGCTGCGGCCCATGAGCGCGATGCGGATGACCGTGCTCACATGACCCACGTGCCCCTTGTAGTCCTGCGGGTTCTTCTTGTAATCCTTCGGCTTGGCGGCATAGCCCAGATCAGCAGCGATCTGGCGGATCTTGCCGAACCAGGTTTCCTGGTCGTCCGCATGATCGTAGGAGGCCAGGTAACGGCTGATGATTTCGGCAGCATCAGCGGCCGCTTCGGCCGGCATTTCTTCCTCTACCGTGAACATATCGTCAAAGAAATAGCTGATGTTTTCGACCATCTGCTGCGCGTAGATGTGGTCCTTGCGCGGCTTTGAGCCTGCGCGGCCGATGTCCAGCACGCGCTCAAGATAAGCGCGGTCGGCAAAGAAGGAGGTGGCAGAAACCAGCTCCGGCCGGAACTCTTTTGCCCAGGCCAGCAGGAAGTCGGCCAGGTCGGCAGCGCTGATGTGCAGCAGTACCTCCTTGCTGACGTCGTTGAGCTTGGCCAGATCAAAGAGAGCGCCGGAATTGCTCATCTTTTCCGTCGTGAAGGCAAACTCGTCTATGTCGGCCTCGGGATTGGCAAGACGCCACTCCTCGAAGTTGGAATTGAGGATCGTCAGCAGATATTCGCGCACCGCGGCCGGATGATAGCCCAGGCGGCGGTAGTAATCGAGAGAAAGCTCGGGATCCTTGCGCTTTGACAGCTTGCGCTTGTTGCCGTCCTCTCCGATCTTCATCAGCTGCGCCGTGTGGCAGTAGACAGGCGGCTGCCAGCCCAGCTTTTCAAAGAGCTCGATGTGGATCGGCAGCGAAGGAAGCCATTCGGCACCCCTGACCACGTGCGTGGTGCGCATCAGATGATCGTCGACGACGTGCGCGAAGTGATAGGTCGGGATACCGTTGGCCTTGAGCAGCACGGTGTCCTGATCGTTGACCGGCATGCTCAGCTTGCCGCGGATGGCGTCCTCGATCTCAAAGCGGCGGATCTGTTCCTCCGGCAGGCTCATGTCGCCGTCAGAGCGGAGCCTGATCACATAAGGAAGCCCGGCGGCCAGCTTCTGGCTGATTTCCGCGAGCGAAAGGCTGCGGCTCCGGGCCCACTTGCCGTAGATGCCGGGCGTCAGCTTGGCAGCCTCCTGCTCGGCCCTGATTTCACCGATCTCGGCCTCAGTCAGAAAGCACGGATAGGCCTGTCCCTCCGCGACCAGCTTCTTGGCGAAGCACTGATAGACCGGGCCCCGCTGGCTCTGCGTATAGCTGCCGTAGGCGCCCTTCTCGCCGTCAGGCGTAGCGCCCTCGTCAAAGTTGATGCCGAAAAAACGCAGCGAATCGATGATGATCGCCGTCGCCCCTTCCACGTAGCGCTTGTCGTCGGTGTCCTCTATCCGCAGCAGGAAAACGCCGCCCGACTGATGAGCCAGACGCTCGTCGGCAAAAGCGCCGAAGAGATTGCCCAGATGGATAAAGCCCGTCGGGCTCGGCCCCAGTCTGGTGACCTTGGCCCCCTCCGGCAGCGGCCGCGGCGGATAAAGAGCCTCGTAGTCAGCGGGGCTCTTTTCTACGTGCGGAAAAAGCATTTCCGCCAGTTTCTGACAGTCCTGCGGGCTTTGCAGGCAGGCGCCGGCAGTATTTTCGTTATTCATTTATGCAAACCTCCTGGTTGTTTTCTTCGCAAAAGTATTATATACGCAAAAGTATGAAATAGCAAGATTTTGGGAAAATAAAAGGGAACGAAGGAGGAGCAAAATGTACGAAAAATATCTGAAAATATTGCGTAAAGACCTGCCGCTTGGCGAAAGCTTCGATATCCTGGAAAGAAACTTCCGCATCGGCGGCCGGCGGGCCTCGATCTTTTTCACCGACGGACTTACAGACGGCCAGAACGCGCAGCTGGCGCTCAACTATCTCCTGCGCATCACGGAAGAAGAGATGGCGGGACTGAGCAAGAGCAGCAGCTTTCTGGAAAGGCTTCCCTATCTTGACAGCAACGTCATCGAGCCGCAGAAAAACGGCGGGGCGGGCGGAAAGACCGGCAGCAAGGCAAACAGCGAGGCGGGCGGCTTTACCGAGGACATGATCGACGACTGCTGCAAGCAGGGAGAGCAGAAGATGTATTCCGGCCTGACGCTGCTGGCGGTAGAGGGCCTCGACAAGCTGATCTTCATGGATATGCGCGATTATCCTTCGCGCTCCGTCGCCGAGCCGGAAAAGGAAAAATCCCTGCGCGGAGCCAAGGACGGCTTTACCGAGAATGTGATGGAAAACGTCAGCATGATCCGCCGGCGCATCCGCGACAACAACCTGATCGCCGCCTATCACTCCGTCGGCAGCGTCAGCAAGACGGACGTGGTGGTCATGTATATGAAGGACAAGGTCGACAAGAAGCTGCTCAAAAGGCTGGAGGATAAGATCGAAGGGCTAAGCACCCACGCCCTGACGGTGGGCGACCAGAGTCTGCTGGAAAGGCTGCTGCGCTCCATGGGCGCCTACAACAAGCTCAATCCCTTCCCGCGCGTGCGCTATTCGCAGCGGCCCGACATCATCGCCGCCCACGTCACCGAGGGCAAGATCGCGATCGTGGTCGACAATTCGCCGACCGTGATGCTGCTGCCGGTGGGCATCTTCGACTTTCTGCAGGACATCGACGACTTCTATTTTCCGCAGGCAACCGGCAACTATTTCCGCTTCCTGCGCACGCTGAACCTGCTGGTGATCCTCTTTCTGACGCCGGTATACATGCTGATCATCGAGTACGAAGAATTCAGGCCGGAAATCCTCAAATTCTTCGTGCCGGAGGAAGACTTCGCCGTGCCGATCCTGCTGCAGTTTATCCTGCTGGAGCTGGCCATCGACGGCCTCAAGCTGGCTTCGCTCAACACCCCTGAATCGCTGGGCATGTCGCTCTCGGTGATCGGGGCGCTGATTCTCGGCGAATTCAGCGTCAACTCCGGCTGGTTTATTCCGCAGACGATCCTGTGCATGGCGGTCGTGGCGCTGGCCAGCTTTACGCAGCCAAGCATCGAGCTCAGCTACGGCATCAAGTTTTCGCGCGTCCTGATGATCCTCGGCGCCGGTTTTTTCGGCGCGGTGGGCTTTGCCGCCGGAGCGGTGATCGCAGTGCTTTTCCTGGCCACCACCAAAACGCTTTCCGGCCGCTCATACCTCTATCCGCTCGTGCCGTTTAAATGGAAGGTATTAAAAAGATTGCTTTTCCGGGCAGAGAAGTGATATAATAGTAAATCATCTCATAAAAAGGGGGTCAAAAATGGCAAGAATTTTAAAACGTATCCCGAATTTCCGGCTGCCAAAATACCAGATGCGGGATATTGATGACATCGAAGAACTGAAGATTGAATATACACCCGCAGAACTGAAGAAGCTGAGCGAAAAGAGCGGCGGCCGCAAAAAGGGCGAATGTTATCCGGGCACAGAATATAAGACGGTGAAGGAGTTTTTTGACAGAAGCACCAAGACTTACGCCGAGAGGCCGTTTATCGTGGAAAAATTCAACCGCAAGGACGGCTTTGAGGAGATCACCTTCGGCCGCTTCCGCGAGGACGTGCTCAAGCTGGGCACCGGCCTGACGCGGGCCTTCAAGCTCAAGGGCGAAAAGATCCTCATCATCGGCGAAACCACCTATCAGTGGTACGTTTCCTACATGGCGCTGCTGTGCGGCGCCGGCATCGCCGTGCCGACGGATAAGGAACTGCCGGACAATGAGCTGGAGAACATCATCAAGCGTTCCGATGCGGCGGCGGTCATCTATTCGCCGCGCAAGAAGGACCAGATCAAGAAGGTCGCCAATCACTGCCCGGGCGTGAAGTATTTCATGGAGATGTATGCGGACGACAAGATCAGCGGCCGCTTCGTCGGCCTCGAGCACGTGATGGAAGAAGGCAAATTCCTGCTGGATATGGGCTGCAACGATTTTACCGACATCGAGATCGACCCGGACGCCTTTGCCGTGCTGATCTTTACCAGCGGCACGACTTCGGCGGCCAAGGGCGTGATGATTTCCAACACCAACCTGGCCTATAACATCAATTCCGTCACGCCTTACGTGCAGCTGACGCCGGACGACCGGCTCTTCTCGGTGCTGCCGCTGCACCACACCTACGAATCGACGATCGGATTTTTGCTGCCGCTGGCGATCGGCGCTTCCATCGCCGTCTGTCAGGGCCTCAAGCACATCGGCAACGACCTTAAGGAGACCTCGCCGACGGCCATCATCGCCGTTCCGCTCCTGATAGAATCGCTTTACAAGAAGATCATCCAGGGCATTGAAAAGAGCGGCAAGGCTGCGGCTGTCAAATCGATGATCACCCTCACCAACGGGCTCAAGAACCTGGGCATCGACGTCAAGCGCAAGGTGTTCAAGGACATCTACGCCAATCTCGGCGGCCGCCTGCGCATCGTCGTTTCCGCGGCTGCGCCGATCGACGGCAAGGTGGGAAGATGGCTGGAGGACATCGGCATCACCTTCCTGCAGGGCTACGGCCTGACGGAGACTGCGCCGATCGCGGCTCTGACGCCGGACTGGGATACCAGGGTCGGCTCCGCCGGCAAGTCCGTGGTCTGGGATCAGATCAAGATCAACGAGCCGAACGAAAAAGGCGAGGGCGAGATCTGGATCAAGGGCAAGACCGTGATGCTCGGCTACTATGAGGATGAAGAAGCGACGGCGGCCGTGATGAACGACGGCTGGTTCAATTCCGGCGACATCGGTTACATGGACGAGGACGGCTTCATCTACATAACGGGCCGCAGCAAGAACGTAATCGTGACGCAGAACGGCAAAAATATCTATCCGGAGGAGATCGAGACGCTGCTCTCCAAGGTGGAGGAGATCGCCGAGAGCATGGTCTACGGCAAGGAAGTGGCCGGCGAAAAGGAGCTGATCATCACCGCCCGCGTGATTCCGGATTACGAGAAGATCGCCGAGCTGCACGGCGAAGGTCTGGATGAAGAGGCCGTCTACAAGGTCATCTGGGAACAGATCAAGAAGGTCAACCGCAAGCTGAGCAATTACAAGACGATCAAGAAGCTGGAAATCAAGACTGACCAGTTCGAGAAGACCAGCACCATGAAGATCAAGCGCTATGCCGAGCTGGCCAAGGACGCCGAAAAAACTGAATAACGCCGGCTGACCGGCGGCCGAAAGGCAGAAAAAATCGGTATGCAGGGGCATGCCGATTTTTGCGTGCATGACGGGCGGGCATGCCGGTTTTTGCTTTCTCCACTTTTTTGCACCAGGGAGCTTGTCAAGTTGAATTTTGCAGTTTTTTTCACCTCTGAGTGCGCTAAAAGCCTTCGGCCAAGTTGAAACACCGCAAATTTAACCCCTTTAGACGGGAAATTTATCCGTCTGAGCAAAGAAAAAGCCCCGCTGAACGGGGCCGAAAAGGAGTTTTCATCTGCAGGAAGCAGGCTTTTCGCAAAATGAGATGAAAAATTTTGCAAAATTCATCTTGCGACTCGCTTGGATTTGATTTAGTTGAGAAAGCAAGTTTTTTCCAGAAAAGCCCGCCCGGCAGCAGAACGCTACAGCTCCGGAATCACCGGCTGGGAAAAGTAGACGTAGGTGAGCTTGATGGAAAATATGTCCAGCATCATGATGTTGCCGGTGGTGATTTCCTGCAGCAGCACATAGTTGCTGCCCACGCCGACCAGAAAACCGTAGCGGTCCTGGATGGTGTTGGAGCCGACAAGCTGCTCGATGCGCATATAGCGGCCGATCTGGGTGCGCAGAAAGCCGTTGAGCGTCTGGATCGAATCGTAGGCGATCTCTTCATCGTAACCGCTGGGCGTCATCGGCGCGCGCGGCGTGATGATCGAAGGTTCTTCGGCGCTGCCGCCGAGGGACACGTTGTTCATATAAGGCGTCATTTGCGCATATGGCAGCGCGCCGAATTCAGACCAGCGCTGATTTCGCGCGCCGGCAGCAGTTGCGCCGCCTCCGGCCGCGCTGGCCGCGGGCACTGCCGCCGCGGTTGTTGCCGACGCCGGCATGGCTGCTGGCACGGACGCTTCTGCCGCCGCCGACACCGCAGCCGGCAGCGCCGTTTGCATAGGAGCCGCGGCAGCCGCCGCAAAATCTTCCAGCCTGATCTTGTCTCCGACAGCGACCCGGCCTGCTCTGATCATCTTTGGTGTCACGATATTATCGCAGCAAGTTGACATAGATTACCTCCTGTATGTACTGGATGAATATGCGGCCGCCCGCCGGGCGGCCGCGCCTGTGCAGCTAGGTATCGGCGTAATAGCTGGTCGGCGAGTAAAAACAGTGATTGCCGATCCTATTGTGGATGACGCCTACACGGGTCGGAAAATAAGTAGGGCAGGTGCTACTGTAGGGGTTGAAAAAGAAAAGCGCATCATCGACACCCGGTAGCCGGCCGCCGGCCATGGCCCAGTCGACGATCTGATAGTGAATATCAGTCGGGGTCATGTTATAGACGTTCTGCGCGTTATAGGAGCCGCCCACCGACTCACGCATGCAGGTGAACTGCCCCGGCTGCGTGATGACGGCCCGCACGTCACCGCCCTTTCCCACGCGGCTGAATTCCCCCACCGTGGCGGTGGCTCTGTTCATGACCACCGTCGCCACCGCCGCCATGCCGTTTTCGCCCTCGCCGCCGGCTTCGCACTGAATGAGGCGGGCGAAGAGCTCTCTGGTATCTAGGGACATAGCTTACCTCCATAAACTGCTATCATTATATGCAGACCGGCGCCGCGATGTGCAAAAAAGCCCGACCCGCGGGGCGCTCAGACTGTAGACAAACCTCAGACAATTTCACAAATGAAGTTGTCTTTGGGTTTTCGATTGCGGCGGACTTATTATATATCTGATGCGCAATGGGCAACGGGCAATGCGCAATGGGCAATGTGCTTCCTTTCTCACCTTTTTTCAAATTCAGCACGTTTCAAGTTGAATTTTGCAAAAAAATTCTCCGCTTTCATGCCAATAAGAGCATCAGCCAGTTGAAAAAAGGAGTATTTTGCCGAGGCGAACTGCCTGATGGTGCTTTTTCTTTAACACGATTTTGGTTTGATTATGCCTAAGAGGCACCTTTCAACTTGCGGACCG
>CALWNX010000100.1 GCA_944382925.1 uncultured Clostridia bacterium
TCGAAACGCTGATGGTCAGCGTCAGCTCATCGGCGCTGATCCTGGGCAAGATCCTGTCCGTGATGACCTTCATCTTCGCCATGGTAGCCCTGCTGATCGCTTCGTTTGGCCTCTCCTACCTGGTGACGGGCATGTTCATGGATACGTCCGTGATCGCCCGGAGTCTGGCGCAGATGGGGCTCAGCGCAGACCTTCTGCACCTGGGACCGGGGCTGATCGCGATCGTGCTTGTTTCGCTGCTGCTGGCATATATGACCTTTGCGCTCATTTCGGCGCTGGGCGGAGCCGGCTGCTCGAACATGGAGGATGTGGAAGCCGCCAACACGACGGCGGTGCTGATCATCATGGCGGGCTACATGGTCTCCGTGATCGGCACATCCTTTGGCAGCGGACCGGCTCTCGTGCTTTCGCTGCTGCCGGTGGTTTCGGCCTTTTCGGCGCCGGTCTGCTATGTGCTCGGCGACATCAGCATCTTTGTCCTGCTGGCTTCGTGGGCCATACAGCTCATCTTTATCCTGCTGATACACAAGCTTTCCGGCAAGGTGTACGACAGTTTGATAATGTACAAGGGCAGCCGCCTGAAGGCGCGGCAGATCCTGGCCATGGCCGGCAGAAAGGGGGCGCAGTAGATGAAAAAACATTTTACGGGCTTTTCCCGCATTTTCAGCTTTACCTTCTCCCAGCACATCAGGAGCAAGGGATATAAAAACGCGACTATCGTTATCGCCCTGCTTTGCCTGCTGCTGCCGGCGGCGATCATGGGGATGGTTGAGTATCTGGACGAGGGCGAAGCGCAGAGCGGCGGGGAGACGCAAGCTGCTGATCTTTCTGCGCTCAGCACGGTGATAAGCGTAGATCTTTGCGATGAACAGGTGCTTGACCTTTCTGCCCTGCCGCTCTTTGTGCAGCAGGCAGGCGGCCGGCAGCTTGCGGTGGTCGACATGGGTGATGATCTGACGGCTGCCGGCGAGGCTGCGGCCGGCAGCGACGATACGCTGATCCTGGTGACGGAACAGAGCGGCGAGGGCTACAGCACCAGCATTCTGCTGCCTGATGACAGCGGACTGGCGCAGGAAACAGCGGACAGCTTTAAGATCGTCTTCGATCAGTATACGCAAGGTCTGGCCGCTTCCCTGGCAGGCGACAAAACGGCCGGCTCCGAGCTTTCCGGCGTTGAGACCGGCGCTGAAGCCGGCGCTGAGGCGGAGGATTCGCTTGAGGGCATCGAGGACGTAGTTTCCATGGTCGTTAACTATCTGAACATCATGCTGATGTATTTCTTCGTGCTGATCTACGGTCAGGGCGTCGCTAACAGCGTAGTGATGGAAAAGAGCTCCAAGCTGATCGAGACCTTCCTCGTTTCGGTGCGGCCGACAGCGATGATCTTAGGCAAGCTGCTGGCGATCACGGCGGCCGGCATCATGCAGCTGCTGACGTGGGCGGCCTCTCTGGCCATCAGCTTTGCGGCCGGCACCTTTATCGTCAAAAGCATGAATCCGCAGACTGACATGTTCATCATCAAGGGTTTTGAAATGTTAAAGGGTCTGCTCGACGGCCTGCTTTCGCCGCTGAACGTGGTGCTGGCGATCCTGCTTGTCGTCGCCGGCCTGCTGATGTACTGCGCGCTGGCCGGCATCGGCGGTGCGCTGGCCAGCAAGACGGAGGATCTGTCTTCTGCCAACGTCATCTTTACGCTGATTCTGGTGGCCAGCTTCCTCGGCGCGCTGGCCGGCGGCGGGCTGGATCCGTCCTCGCAGGCTGCGCCGCTGCTCGACTGGATTCCGTTTACCGCGGTGATGATCACGCCGGGCAGGGTGCTGATGGGCAGTCTGCCGCTGTGGAAAACCGCGGCCTGCCTGGTGATCGCGCTGCTGACGGCGCTGCTGGCGGCATGCGCAGCCGGCAAAGTGTACCGGGCGCTGGTGCTCTACAAGGGTGACGTCCCGAAGCTGAAGGATATTGTGCGGATGCTGAGAAAAGCATGATTTGCGTTGGACCGTGACCTCCAAATGTTGGGCCAGGACATGAAACGGGACTGAAAGAGCCTGTGTGAGCAGGGAGTTACTTCTTTCCGCCCCGTTTTTCTGCGTGTTTTTCCGCTCAGAGCAAGGGGGTGTTCCCTTCTTTTCTTGCGTGACTGATTGCGTGCCTTTAGAGGGAATTGCCGCATCCAAGAGCCAAGAACCATGGCAATTAACATTTCCATATACGACCTGAGCCGCCTTTAATCAAGGCGGCTCAACTTTTTTAACAACGCAGCATTTTTTCAGTATTAGTTCGGTATCAGTTCAGTATTAGTTCAGAGCAGCTTCTTCCTCCTTGATCTGCTCGTCGGTTACCTTGGCCATGTTGAAGCCGGTAGCCGCGTAGATCAGGCAGAACAGGGTGCTGAGCCAGGTGAACGGTGCGTAGAAGAAGAAGTCCAGATTGGATACTCCCAGCGTACCGGCGTAGAACGCGCCCATCGCGCCCCAAGGGATCATCGGAGACAAGCTGATGGTACAATCCGAGAGGATACGGGACAGGTTCTTTCTGTGCAGGTGATATTTGTCGAACAGGTCTGGCAGCATCGGTCCCAGAGCCGCATAGGTCAGGTCGTAGCCGCCGGTGATCACGAAGAAGGTGGTGCACATGCCGACAACCTTGACGGCCATGGATTTGGCGGTTTTGGAAGTGTGATGGATCAGTTCCAGCAGCACGTCGATAACGCCGGAGCAGCGCAGCGGAGCGCCGAAAACGCAGGCAGAGATCAGGATCGCTGCGATGCCGAGGAAGCTGGACATGCCGCCGCGGAGCAGGATGTCGTCGATAACCGGGATGTCGGTCGCTTCAGTGTAGCCGTTCATCATGATGCCGCCCAGCTCGCTTAAGCTTGCGCCCTGGAAGATCATGGCCAGGATGGCCGCCAGCGCGGTGCTGGCTGCAAAGGTCGGCAGGATCGGCTTCTTGAGAACGATCATGACGATGGCCACAACCGGAGGCAGCAGCATGAGCGGATTGAGGTCGAAGATCGTGGACAGATTGTCGATGATCAGCTGATAGGCCTCGGAATCGCGTCCGTCGCCGGTGCTCTGCTGCGTAAAGCCCATTACCAGGTAGAATACCATGCAGACCGCCAGCGCCGGGCCGAAGGTTTTCATGTTATGTATACAGCCCTGGAAGAGGTTGGTCTTGGCTACGGCAGTAGCTACGTTCGGAGAGTCGGACATCGGCGAGCACTTGTCTCCGAAGAGAGCGCCGCTGGCCACCGCGCCGGCGGTGATTACATCCGACAAACCAAGGCCTGCCGCCATGCCCATGAAGGCGATACCGATGGTACTGATCGTCGCCCAGGAGGAGCCCATGATCAGAGCCATGATCGCGCAGAGCAGGCAGGCCAGGAAATAGAAGAGGCTCGGACTGATGATCTGGATGCCGTAATAAACCATGATTGGAATCGTACCGGATACGATCCAGGTACCGATCATGACGCCGACGGAAAAGATGATCAGTATCGGCATGATCATGTTCCTGACCAAATTGATGATGGTATGCTGGATGTCATTGTATTTGACGCCCCAGATGACGGCGAAGGTGGAGAGAACCGCACCGGCGACAAAGAGAATGACTGCATCGGCGTCCTCGGTGATAGCGAAGCCGCCGATGACGAAAGCGATACCAAAAAAGAGCAGGAAATAAGCTTGCGGCTTGGTTACTTTTTTGCTTTCGGTATTCTTTTTTTGCACTTCCTTTCTTTTTAATATTGTTGTAAAATATAGCTGATAATTGCAGAGTGTGAAAAATCACAATCACGCATTTAGCAAGAGCAACTTCTATGCCAAAATAGCTTGGCTGCCGCAAGGCCCCGCAAGACCGCTGTTTGCAGGGGAAAAGACTGAAAAGACGCGCTTGCGGCGTGCGCCTTTCATCAGCTCAAACCGCTTTTAGGAAAACTATTAACCTAAAAAGCAGAGCAAAAGTGCGTTCCTCCTCCGCCGGCGCGGCCGCTGTGCCCGGCCGCAAGTGGCATACAACTAGCAGACGAGTGGCATAGACCTTGCTTTACATTATATATAAAAAACTGCTTTGCCAAAAGCGAAGAAGACAGGAGGACGAAACATGAACGTACTGGAATTATTGCAGAAGCATCAATCGATCCGTAAATTCAAAGAAGAACCGGTCAGCGCAGAGCTGGTCAGAGACATCATCATAAGCGCCCAGCATGCCTCCACCTCTGAATTCATCCAGACCTATACGGTCATCAACATCACCGACAGGAGCATCACGGAGGCCATATATAACGAAGTGACCGCGCAGAAGACGATCCTCGGCGCGCCGGTCTTCCTCATGTTCTGCGTCGACGTGAACAGGCTGCATCTGGCCTGCCGCATGAATGACAGAGAAGCGCCGGACAGCTATCTGGAGGCGACGGAAACGTTCCTGATGGCTTCGGTGGACACGGCGATCATGGCGCAAAACGCCGTCGTGGCGGCTGAATCCGAGGGACTGGGCTGCACGTACATCGGCGGCATCCGCAGCAACATGAAGAAGGTGATCGAGCTGCTCAAGCTGCCGAGAGGCGTTTATCCGCTCTTCGGCATGGTGATGGGATATCCGCTTGCGGCAGGAGATGAGAAGGCCAAGCCGAGACTGCCGCTGGAAGTAGTATATAAGGAAAACGAATATCAGACCGCCGGAGACGAAGAGCTGATCAGAGAGTACGACGAAGTGATCAGAAATTATTATATCGAACGCACCGGCGGGCAGAGAAACGAGACCTGGACGCAGCAGATGTCGGACTTCGTGGCCAAGCCGCAGCGCCCGGGACTGAAGGCCGTGCTGCAGGAGCAGGGCTTTGCGCTGAAATAAGAAAAAAGCTGGGGCCGAATTCTGAGATGATCGTGCCTTCGCTGGCGCTGAACAGGGAGCAGATCGCCATGCTCAAGGACATCCCGGCGGGCACGTGCGCCCTGCTGGTCAACTTTGCCAACCACACCTGCATGCACACGATCACCTGCATATATAATGTAGACGAAAGCTGCGTGGAAATACGCAGCAATGACGAAGTCGCCGGTCACATCATCTCCACATGGCAGCGACCGGCAGCCAGATGTACGAGTATTATCTAAAACAGAAATAGAACGTGAATTTAAGGAGGCAAGAGAAATGGCAAGCTTATGGGGAGGACGTTTTGAAAAGGAGATGGACGATATTGTCAAGCAGTTCAATGCGTCCATCGGATTTGACCAGCGCATGTACGATGACGATATAGACGGCAGCATCGCCCACGTGACCATGCTCGCAGAGCAGGGCATCCTGACGGTAGAAGAAAAGGAGCAGATCGTAGCCGGACTGGAAGCGATTCGTACTAAAATCGCCGCCGGCGAGATCGTCTTCACGGTGGAGGACGAAGACATCCACATGGGCATCGAAAGCCGGCTGATCGCGGAGATCGGCGAGGTAGGCAAGAAGCTCCACACGGCCAGAAGCCGCAACGACCAGTGTCAGGTGGATACCAGGCTGTATCTGAAAAAAGAGCTGCGCGAGGTGGTGCACAGGCTCTGCTATCTGGAATCGGTGATCCTGGAAAAAGCCTCTCAGTATGCGGAGACCATCGTGCCGGGCTTTACCCATATCCAGCATGCTCAGCCGGTCACCGTCGGCTTCATCTTCATGGCTTACTTTCAGATGTTTCGCCGCGACATCGACCGTCTCGAGGCCGCCTATGAGCGCATGAATTACTGCCCGCTGGGCTCCTGCGCGTTGGCGGGAACCACGCTGCCGATCGACAGGCACCGCACTGCGGAGCTGCTGGGCTTTGCCGCTCCGTCGGAGAACGCCATGGACAGCGTCAGCGACAGAGACTACTGCCTCGACTTTCTTAGCGCGGCGGCTATCTCCTGCATGCACCTTTCCCGCTGGGCGGAGGAGTTCGTCTGGTGGAATTCGCAGGAATTTTCCTACATCGACATCGATGACAGCTACTGCACCGGCAGCAGCATCATGCCGCAGAAGAAAAACCCCGACATGGCGGAGCTCCTGCGCGGCAAGGCGGGTCGGGTCTACGGCGACCTCATGCAGCTTCTGACGGTGATGAAGGGCACGCCGATGGCATACAACAAGGATTTTCAGGAGGACAAGGAAGGCCTCTTTGACGCGGTCGACACCTGGAAGGCCAGTATCACCATCTTTGCCAACATGCTGGAAAAGACGGAGTTTAGAGTAGAACAGATCGCCCGGCAGTTTGACAAGGGCTTCCTCAACGCCACCGACGTAGCCGAGCATCTGGTCACCAAGGGCATTGCCTTCCGTGAGGCTCATTCGATCGTCGGACGCATGGTCAAAGCCTGCGAACATAAGGCTTGCGATTTTACGGATCTTTCTGACGAAGATCTGGCTGCGATCGACCCGCGCCTTTCCCAAGACGTGCTGGGAGATATTTCCATGCAGGCCTGCGTGGAAGCGCGTAAGTCTTTCGGCGGCACGGCGCCGGCAGAGGTCAGAAGGCAGATAGCGGTCGGCACGGCCTGGCTGCAGACAGTAGAGGAGGAATGGGCATAGATCATGGACAGAAAAGAACTGGCTCTAAAAAAACATGCCGAATGGAGAGGCAAGCTCAGCGTCAATACCAAGGCGCCGATCACCAACATGGAGGAGCTGGCCATCGCCTATACGCCGGGAGTGGCCGAGCCCTGCCTGCAGATAGAAAAGGATGAAAGCCTGGCCTATACTTACACCGGCAAGGGCAACACAGTGGCGGTCATCACCGACGGCACGGCCGTTTTGGGACTGGGAGACATCGGTCCGGCTGCCGGCATGCCGGTCATGGAAGGAAAATGCGCGCTCTTCAAGGCTTTCGCCGGCATCGATGCCATTCCCATCTGCATCGATTCCAAGGATCCGCAGGTCATCATAGACACTGTGTACTATATATCCAAGAGCTTTGGCGGCATCAATCTGGAGGACATCAGCGCGCCGCGCTGCTTTGAGATCGAAAGAGCGCTGATTGAAAAATGCGATATTCCGGTCTTTCACGACGACCAGCACGGCACGGCGATCATCACCTGCGCCGGCCTGATCAACGCCTGCAAGGTGACGGGCAGAAAACCGGGCGCTTTGAAAATCGTCATCAGCGGCGCCGGCTCGGCCGGCATCTCGATCGCGAGGATGATTCTGCGCCTGGGCTTTGGCGACGTGATTCTCTGCGGCAGCAAGGGCACCATTTACGACAGCGCCCCGTATAACAATCCGGAGCAGCAGAAGATGGCGCTTCTCACCAACAGAGAAAAGCTCGCCGGCACGCTGGCTGACGCAATGAAAGGGGCGGACATTCTCATCGGCGTTTCCAAACCTGGCATCGTATCGCCGGAGATGATACGCTCCATGGCCAAAGATCCGATCGTCTTCGTGATGTCCAATCCGGTGCCGGAAATCATGCCTGATCTGGCCAAAGAGGCCGGTGCGGCCGTAGTCGGCACGGGCCGCTCGGACTTTCCGAATCAGGTGAATAACGTGCTGGCTTTTCCGGGCATCTTCCGCGGGGCGCTGGATGCGCGCGCACGCCGGATCACAGAAGAAATGAAAGAAGCGGCCGCGCGGGCGATCGCGGCGATCATTCCTGACGAAGAGCTGTCGCCTGACAACGTCCTGCCTGATCCGTTTAACCCGCAGGTCGTTCCGCGAATCGCGGCCGCCGTGGCCGCCGCAGCCAAGTAATATACCCCGGTTGGCCGCGGGCGGCCCCTGGCGGCCGCGGGCGCCCCTCGGCGGCCTCTGGTGACCCTCGGCGGCCCCGGGTGGCCCCTGGTGGCTTGCGATTCCCTCATATTGCTTAAGATCAGGGATGTAAGGGAAGAGAGGACAAAATTTTCTCCTCTCTTTGCCGAAGCTGACTCGCAGAAGGGAAATTTCCGGCAGTCACGCCTAGCTGCGCCTGCCGGCAAGGCAAAAAAACGGGCTCCAAAAGCAAATTCTTACTGGCGTGAGTTTTTTTTATTCTTAAGCCCGGAAGAAAAGGGCATGAGAGGAGAAAATTTTGTCCTCTGCTCCCTTGAGGCGGTGTTTTTCACAGAGAATAGGAGAATTTCTTGTC
This sequence comes from uncultured Clostridia bacterium, assembly GCA_944382925.1. GTDB lineage: Bacteria > Bacillota > Clostridia > Peptostreptococcales > Anaerovoracaceae > Fimisoma. The sequence continues at coordinate 8,072 of CALWNX010000100.1, forward strand.
CTGCCAGGTTGCTGCCCGAATAAGCCCTTTCTGATAATAGCCGTCCATCTCTGCGGCCGGCACCATGCTGCCGCCGGTCGCCCAGAGAATGTGACAGGCGTTGTCCATTTTATCTGTAAGGCCGCGGGCGGCGAGATAGTCGCCTGCGCCGGTGACCAGCGACGGACCGGCAAAGGAAGCGCAGGCAGAAGGCTCAACGTAGATTCCTTCGCTGTCGGCAAGCATAGCTAAAAACGGATAGAGCGCCTCGTCTTCACTGGTATAGCAGCCTGCCAGCAGCGGTTCCATGATTGTGCCGACCAGGCGCGACGGGCGGGACACTGCCAGACCGTCGGCAGCAGTCAGGCCGTCGAGGCCGATGTCCCTGACGGAAATGCCGTCGTGCAGGCCGCTCATCAGGCCCAGGCTCATGCAGGGAGCGTGCGTCGGCTCGGCAAAAAATACGTGTACGTTATCGCCGAAGATCTCTTTGAGACCGAAGGTGATGCCGCCGGGCGCGCCGCCCACACCGCAGGGGATGTAGACAAACAGCGGATGTTCACTGTCAACGGTGACGGCGGCTGTTTTTAATTGCGCCCACAGTCTTTTGGCAGCGACGGCGTAGCCGAGAAAGAGATCGGCCGAGCCCTCGTCGTCGACGAAATGACAGTGCGGATCGCCGGCTGCTTCCCGGCGTCCTTCGGCGACGGCCTTCTGATAATCGTCCGGATATTCGATCACCGTTACTCCTTTGGCGCGCAGGAGGTCTTTTTTCCACTGGCGCGCATCGGCTGACATGTGGACGGTGACCTTAAAGCCCAGCTTAGCGCTGATGATGCCGATGGAAAGTCCGAGGTTGCCGGTGGAGCCGACGGCCACGGAATATTCCGAGAACAAGCGGCGAAAATCTTCTCCGGCCAGCCTGGCATAATCGTCTGTCGGTGAAAGCAGGCCTTTGCTTGTCGCCACTTCCTCGGCAAACTTGAGAACCTCATAGATGCCGCCTCTGGCCTTGACGGAGCCGGAAATCGGCAGATCGCTGTCACGCTTGAGATACAGCGAGCCCCTGACCGGCCCGCGGGCGGCGGCCAGAGCCCCCTTCATCCTCGGCACCGCCGTCAGCGGCGATTCAATGACGCCTCCGGCCGCCGCCGTTTCCGGAAACACCCTGGCTATATACGGCGCAAAGCGGGCCAGCCTCGCCTCGGCCTCGTCTATATCTTCCATCGTGAAAGGCAGCCCCAGGCCGGCTTCATCGAGCGCAACGCCGCCGAGGCGCTTTGCCCCGGGGTTGAGCCAGAAGAGCTCGCGCCCTTTCGCCATTTCTGCGATCGCTGTGTTTTCTGCTATCAGTTTCTTAATATCCATAAAACCCTCCGTTTAAAATCTGTCGCTGTAGTTGAGCAGCCTGCGCAGGCGGCCGCCCTTTACGGCCGGCTTGTCGCCGCCCTCGCTGCCCTTACCGCCGCCGCCATTGTCTCCGCCGTCCTGGTCGCCGCCCTTGCCCATGAAGGAAGCATAGCGGTAGATTGTGGCCTGTACGCTTTCCGGGCCTGTTTCGACCACGGCAAAGGTGCCGCCCAGACCGTCGCGCGGCCGCGGCAGACTGCCGGGGTTGATAAGGTGGACGCCGTCCATGTTCAGATAGACGCTGCGGTGCGTATGACCGAAAAACGCGCCTGTGCAGCCGGCTTCGAGCGTCTTGTAATAGAGGCGCGACAGGTCGTGGCCGACGTCGAGCATGTGTCCGTGCGTGACGAGAAAATCTCCGGCTTCGGTTTCGAGCAGGGCGAAGCTTTCTTCGTCGTGATCGCCGTCGCAGTTGCCCGGCACCGCCAGAACCGGCAGGCCGCAGCGCCTCCTTATTTCCTCCGCGTCGCGGTAGTGATCGCCGCAGTGTACGATCGTGTCGACCGGCGCTTCCTTTTGCAAACGATAGAAGACATCCCAGAAGCGGTCAAGCTGGCCGTGGGTGTCGCTGATGATCAGTATGCGCATATCCTTTCGCCGCCGGAAAATGGCGGCCGCCCTTTCTTTTTTATAGAGATAGTATAACATATAATTATAAGAGTTTATATCACAAATCCATTCTGCAACCGGGAGAAATTTTTGTCGTTATATATAGGTGAAAGCAGCTTTCGCAGCAGGAACAGAAAGGTGAGGGTAACCATGCAGGACGAAATGATCGTTGAACTGTACTGGCAGCGCGACGAGCGGGCCATCGAAGAGACGGACAGGCAGTACGGCGCTTATCTTTTCCGCATCGCCTGCAACATTCTGGCGGACGTGGAGGACAGCAGAGAAAGTCTCAGTGACACTTATCTCAAAGCCTGGAACAGCATGCCGCCGGCCCGGCCGCCGCGGCTTGTCTCCTATCTGGGGCGGCTGGCACGCCAGGCGGCTATCGATCGCCTGCGCCGCCAGGGCCGGCAGAAGCGGGGCGGGCAGCAGTATGAGCAGTCGCTGTCGGAGCTTAGCGAATGTATTTCCGGCGGGGACGAAACGCAGTGTGCGGTAGAATACGGCTTGCTGGCCGAGGCCGTCAGCCGCTGGCTTTGGACGCTGGCGCCGCATGAGCGGCAGGCCTTTATCTGCCGCTACTTCTTTCTGGACAGTATCGCAGAAATCGCGGCCGCCCTGGGCTTTTCCGGCTCGAAGGTCAAAAGCCTGCTTTTCCGCCTGCGCTCATCGCTGCGTGAATATTTGCAGAAGGAGGGATTTGAATTATGAAGAGGGGAAAGATAGATGAACTGATGGATGCGATCGGCGCTATCGACGAAGAGCTGATCGCCGAAGCCGCAAAAGTGCGGGCCGGGAGCGGGACTGCCTCCGGGAGCGCTGCAGAGTCCGAAAGCGGGACTGCCTCCGGGAGCGCTGCAGAGGCCGGGCGCGCCGGTGGGGCTGAAAACTCTCTGCCGGCGAAAAAACGGAGCCTGCGGCTTGCGGCTCTTGCCGCCTGTCTGTGCCTGGCGGTGCTGGCGGGAGCATACTTTGGCAGCCGTGCGGGCACTACTGACGAAGAGCTGCCGCTGCTTGACATCGCGCCAGTGGCGCCGGCAGGGATGGGTGACAGCGCGATTGGGCTGGCCGGAACCGACCTTGACGAGTTTGATAACGGCAATCCGTGGCGTGAGGAGATGGGGCTCAAAACGCTGCCGGCCTTCAAAAACAGCAGTTACGACTCAGCCGGCGCGCCGATCGGCGGGCTTTCTGCGGCAGAAATGAAGGAGCGCCTGCAGCAGCTTTCTGCGGCCTTTGCGGTGGAGCTTTTGGATATTCAGGAGCTGAAGCTGGCGGACGGCACGCTTTGCGGCCTCAGCGCGCAAAACGGGGAGATTGTGCTTGAGGCTGAGCGCAACGGCGGGCTGTATATATATTTTCGCGTTCGCGTCGAAAGCGAAGAGGCAGCCGGCGGCAGGACGGAAGGCGGTCTGCTGGCGCTGCCCGCGCAGTGGGCCGGGGACGGTGCAGAGATGACGGACGAAGAAGCCCGCGAGCTGATTCTCTGGCTGACAGACAAATACGCCGCCGCTTTCGGCTTTGACGATCCGCAGCCCGTGACTTATGTGGAAAGCAATCTTGTCGGCGACTGCACGCGCAAATTTGCCGTCTACGATAAAGGAAGCAGCGACGTGGCGGACATCATTAACTACAACCTGGCGAGAGTGGAATTTTATATCGAGGACGGCTTCCTTGCGGGCGTGCGCATCATCGGGCGCCTTGACGTAATCGAAGAGGCAGGGAGCTATCCGCTGATTTCTGTAGCGGAAGCGACGGAAAAGCTGCTGGCGGGAGAGTACAAGAGCCTCAGTGGCAATTACGATATTGAGGAGGAGCAGGTCGAAAAGGTGGAACTCGTCTATTCCACCGGCACCGAAGCTTACCTGATCCCGTATTATCAGTTTTACGTCAACGATCCGTATGAGGGCATGCGCGAGGACGTCGTGCATTACAAGCTCTGCCTCGTCCCGGCGGTGGCAGATGAGTACATCCTCACGGAGACGCTTGCCAGCTGGCGCTACTGGGGCTGAAATTCTCTCCCTTTTGCAAATCGAGCCGCTGCCAAGAGAATTTCAGACACGAAAAGTCTCGCTAATCGCGCAGGGAGCTGGATGAAAAGAGAATCTGCTTAGATCACAACGATTTAAAGCCCTTGAGAGTCTCTCCTTGCTGCGGCTTTGCCAGGCAAAGAGAGACTTTTTGCCCGCCGAATTGCGCTCATTCTCTTTGTCATCGCGGCCTAAGCAAATATGAGAGAATTTTGCGTCCTGAAATTCTCTTGGCGGCAGGGGAGTTTGGCGAAAAGCGAGAATCTGCCGTTTCAGCCGCCCGCTCCGCAGGCTGCCCGGCCCCGCCCGGCTTAATAAAAAATTAATATATAAAAAACGCCTGCGGGCGTTTTTTTATGCGCGCTTTTATGATAAAATATTATCGGAAGAAAATTGCAAACAGCAGGGAAGCCGCAAACAGCAGTGAACCCGCAAACAGCAGGAACGTCGCCGGCAATATACGAAGCCTTTTAGGAGAGCGCCATGGACAATGAGTCAAGAGAAACAACGCTCAGAGAGATAAAAAAGAAGATGCTGATCCTGTCAGGACGCAAGCCTTACGCCGCAGGGGTCAGAGACTTTGCCGCCCATGTGGAGAAGAAAGACTGGCTGCAGCGCAATCTGCGCCTGGAGGGCTCGTCTGTGACGCCCGAGCAGGTGGAGAGCCTGCTTGACGGCGGGCTCCTGCCGGGCGCTTCGGTGTGGGAGCATTTGCTTACACAGCGGCTTGAAAACCTGCTTGGCGAAATGCACGATCTGATTTCGCGCGGGATCGACATCGATCTGAAGCTGATCAGCACCTTCCACAACATGCTTTCCGGCGACAGCGCCGAGGTAGGCACAGGCTATCGCAAGCGCAGCATTACGATAGAAGAGTACGATTACGTGGCGCCGCTGGCGGCGGAGCTTGAGCAGGAAATGAAGCGGCTCGATGCGCGCATCGAAGAAGCAGAGCGGCTCCCGGCCGGCAGCATCGACTGCTTTGAGGCGGCCGCCCGCATACACGACGGGCTGCTTTCGATATTCCCCTATGGCCGGGACGATAAACTGCTGGCCAGGGCGGTAACGGCATATTATCTGCTCGGCAAAGGCTATCCGGCGGTGGTGCCCGATCTGAGCGAGGAAAAATATAACCGCCTTGTCAGCAGGGCGCTTTCTGTCGGCGATCACGGCGGCATGACGGACGCACTCCTGGCAGCGGTGCGGGAACGCACGGAGCTGCTTTTGCAGCTGACGGCATACTGATATAAAGGATATTAGGGATATTAAGGAGCAAAAGATGGGGAAAAAGTTCAATTTTCGCAGCAGATACGCCAAGGCAGGCCTGACCTTCTTCTTGTCCGGGGGAGCGCTGGTGCTGTGCTATTTTGTGCTCAGCAATTTCAGCGACGTGGCGGCTTTTCTGCACGATGTCAACAGCATATTGACGCCATTTTATCTGGGCATCATCATCGCCTATCTGCTGTGCCCGATCTACAACGGCTCGCTGCGCCTGATCTACAGATTTAACAGCCAGCGCATGAAAAAGAGCGTGCGCGCCTATACGCTGGCCAGATTTTCGGCCACCCTCATCGCCATGCTCACGCTGCTCCTGGTGGTCAGCGCCCTCATCATGCTGGTGCTGCCGGAGCTAATTAACAGCATCATGAATCTGATCCGCAACTGGCAGCAAATAACGGGGGATATTTCCGCCTGGATCCAGAACAATATCGAGCGCAATACGCAGCTGGCCGAGCTTCTGCAGATCAAGCTGGAAAACCTTTCTGAGCGCTTCTTCGCCTGGGCGCAGACTACGCTGCTGCCGCAGGCCGATTCTATCGTGGCCGGCGTGGCCGCGGGAGCTATCGGCACCATCGGCGGCCTGATCGACGTGCTGGTGGCGCTCATAATATGTATATATATACTGAACAGCAAGGAAATCTTTCAGGCGCAGGCCAAGAAGCTGATCCTGGCCATGTGCTCCAAGAAAAAGGCTGACGAGATCTTTGAATTCGGCCGGATCTGCAACGAGACCTTCGGCGGCTTCATCACCGGCAAGATCATAGATTCGATGATGGTGGGCATATTATGCTTTATCGGCATGAGTATCCTCGATCTGCCGCTGCCGGTGCTGATCAGCGTGGTGGTAGGAATCACCGACATCATTCCGTTCTTCGGGCCTTTCATCGGCGCGGTGCCGTCCGGGATCCTGCTTCTGTGCCTCGACCCGTGGGCGGCCGTCAAATTCGCCATCATGATCCTCGTGATCCAGCAGATCGACGGCAACATCATCGCCCCGAAGATCCTCGGCAAGCATACGAATCTGGCCAGCTTCTGGGTGATGTTCGCCATCATCGTCGGCGGCGGCATGTTCGGCTTCGTGGGCATGATCCTCGGCGTACCGACCATGGCGGTGATCTACATCTACATCAAGCGCCTGATCAACAACCGGCTGCGCGAAAAGGAGCTGGCGACCAAGACCGAGATCTACGAGGATTTCGACAAATACAGCATCAACAAGGAGGATATTTTTGGCAAAGGTTCATGCGTCCCTTATGACGGAGATCGCGAAAATTCTGAAAGAAAATAAAGACGTCTGCGTGACGGAAAATGTGGATATGGCGGCCTTCACTTCGTTTCGGGCCGGCGGCAGGGCGGCGCTGATGGCCGAAGCGAAAAACCCGGC
>CALWNX010000101.1 GCA_944382925.1 uncultured Clostridia bacterium
TCAACGCTGCCAAGGCAGCAAAATAAGTCTCACCCGTCCCCACCGGCGCGTAAGTTAAACGCGCAAGCAATGAGCTTAAAAACCCATGGATGTGTCTCCCATGGGTTTTTTATTGGTCTATATGGCACTTGAGGATATCAGTGGCACCCGGCACGCAGACGCCCGGCACGCTGGTGACCGGCGCACCGTTTTTTGCTTTCTCCACTTTTCTGGTTATCGCAGCCCTGCAAGATGAATTTTGCTAAATTTTTCACCGCTTATATAAAAAACGAAGCTCTGCCAAGTTGAAACGGCCGTGAGCTTCTTTGTTTTTAGGCGGAATTAAGGCTTAAAGCAAGAAGAATGAGGACTTTTTACACGTGTGCAAGGGCGCTTTCAACTTGCGACTATGCGTTTAAGCCTGAAAGAGAAGAAAAGTTTTGCAAAATTCATCTTGAGACGGCTGTATTTTTGCTTTGGTTGAGAAAGCTACTTGCGAGACTATCGCTTGCCGCCGAAAAACTGATAGATAAAGCCGATGACTGCGATCACGAGCGTGATGATCAGCAGCATATGGGCGTTGTTGATAGCGAAATCACCGTTCAGATACTGGCTGAGGTTGGTAATCGCCGTGCTTCCGTCGCCCGCAAGAGCATAGCTTTCGAGGTTGCGGAATTCAACGGCCACAAAATAAAGCGGAGTGGCCATGACCTTGGCGCCGTTGTAAGCGGTGGCGGCCATGATGAGGACGTCGCACCATTTGATGGCACAGAAACCGATCAGCAGCGTAAAGGCGATGATGATATATTTGCGCCAGTCTTCCGCTGACTGCGGCAGCAGAAAAGCAACGAACACTCCCAGACCCGCGCCCAGCAGGCAGCCCATGAGGAACACGCCCAGCTTGTAGATGACTTTGGCCAGCAGCGCGCAGACCAAAGCAACGATGATCGTCACTACCGCTACCTTGGTCGTGACCTCAAAGATCGAGAAAGACAGCGTCACGATACCGAAAAATACTGTCAGCATCATGATCGGAAAGTAAAGCCGTCTGCCGAAAAAGCAGGATATTGTGCCAAACAGCACGCATGCTATAAGATAAATGATTATCGTCGTCATATCTTGTCTCCTTTGCAGTTTCTGTTATATATCAGGGCCAGGCCCTTGAGCATCAGGTCATCGTCGAGGATGATTTTTCTCTTGCACAGCGGCGTGACAATGCCTGCCAGCCCGCCCGTGGCGATCACCGTACAGCTTGCGCCCAGCTCTTCTTCTATTCTCTCGATCATTCCGTCGATGCTGCAGGCGTTCGCATACATGATGCCGCTCTTCATGCAGTCGACGGTGTTCTTGCCTATCACGCGCCGCGGCCTGTCAAAGCTGATGCGCGGCAGCTGCGAAGTCTTGTTGAACAACGCTTCCGCCGATACCGCCATGCCGGTGCTGATCACGCCGCCGAGATAGCTGCCGTCGCTGCCGATGACCGAGAAGGTCGTCGCCGTGCCCATGTCGATGATGATCTGCGGCACGGGGTACTCGGCAATGCCGGCCACGGCGTCAACCACCAGGTCGCTGCCCAGCTGGCCGGGATCGTCGATCATGATCTTAAGGCCCGTCCTGACGCCGGGGCCGACCACCACGAGCTGCGCTGCCGTAAGCTTTTCTACCGCACGCTTGAAGGTGTTGGTGATGGAAGGCACCACCGAAGACATCACGACTCCCGTGAGTTTTTCCGCCTGCACGCCGTTCATCTCCAGCGCAGTTTTGGTTGCCATCGCGTATTCGAGATCCGTCGTTTTCTGATTGCTGGAGATCCTTTCGCGGAACAAAAGCCTCTCGCCGTCGAACACGCCCATGACGATGTTGGTATTTCCTATATCTATTGCCAGTATCATTTCTTATCCTCTTTCGCTTTTTTTATCTGACGCCAGTCTGCTGCCAGTTTCCCGCCCGTCCCCGCCGATCCCTGCCGGGCGGCTGAACATACTAATTATACCATAAGGCCAGGTTTTGTGCTATACTGATAAAAAGAATATCCGCCAAAGGAGGAATCATCACATGCTTACAGGAAAAACGGTCATCCTGGCTGTTTCCGGCAGCATCGCTGCCTACAAAATGCCCAATCTGGCCCGCATGCTGAAAAAGCTCGGCTGCGACGTGCAGGTGCTGATGACGGCCAACGCCGCTAATTTTATAAATCCGATCACTTTTGAAACCCTGACCGGCAACAAATGTCTGATCGACACCTTCGATCGGAATTTTCAGTACAGCGTCGAACACGTTGCGCTGGCAAAGAAGGCCGACGTAGTGATGATCGCCCCGGCCTCTGCCAATGTCATCGGCAAAATTGCCGGCGGCATCGCCGACGACATGCTGACCACTACCGTCATGGCCTGTCCCTGCAAGAAAATAGTCGCTCCGGCCATGAATCACAACATGCTGCATAATCCGATCGTACAGGAAAACATCGAAAAGCTGCGCCGCTTCGGCTACGAGATCATTGCCCCGGATACGGGCATGCTGGCTAACGGCGACAGCGGCGACGGTCGCATGCCTGACGAAGCAGTGCTTCTGCGATATATCCTCCGGGAAATTGCCTGCGAAAAAGACCTCGCCGGCAAGAAGATCCTCATTACCGCCGGCGCGACCAGAGAAGCGATCGATCCGGTGCGCTTCATCACCAATCATTCCAGCGGCAAGATGGGCTGCGCCCTGGCTCAGGCCGCCATGCTCAGAGGCGCAGAGGTGACGCTGGTACACGGCCATCTGGAAACAGAACCGCCGCTGTTCGTCCGCTGCATACCTGTCACCAGCGCCGCGGAAATGTTCGCCGCCGTCACCGGCGAAAGCGAAAAGCAGGACATCATCATCAAAGCGGCGGCCGTAGCGGATTTTACTCCGGCCGTCACTGCCGATCATAAAGTAAAGAAAACCTCTGCCGGCGACGACATCTCGCTGCCCCTCGTGCGCACGCGCGATATTCTTCGTTATCTGGGCGAACATAAAAAAACCGGCCAGCTCCTGTGCGGCTTTTCCATGGAGACCGAAGACCTGCTCGCCAATTCGCAGAAGAAGCTCACCGCTAAAAACTGCGATCTGATCTGCGCCAACTCGCTGCGCACAGAAGGCGCGGGCTTCGGCACGGACACCAACATTCTCACTCTCATCACTGCCGCAGGAGCAAAAGAGCTGCCGCTGATGGACAAGCAGGAAGCCGCGCATCTGATTCTCAATCAGCTGCTGTCCATGCTTTCTCCGCAGTAATTATCATATATTTCCCCTTTCCGGAATACATTTTAGCAAGACCAAGTTCGGAAAGGGGAAAAACGATGACATACGAAAACGATATACCTGATTTCGCTCTCCTCCCGGCCAGAGAGGCCGAAGAGCGTACCATTGTCCCGATCACCAAAGGGGCTGTCTATTCGCCTGTTCAGGTCACAAACATCCACGAAAAACCTAAAACCACGATCACCCTCGAAGAAGACATTCTGGTGCCGGACACCAAGCCGGACCTTAGAGAAATACTGCTCATCGACGGCAAAAGCTATCTTTCCGGCCGGGAAATATCGATGGCCGCAAAGAGCGACGATTATCTCAGCCTTTCCGGCGAAATCCAGCTGCAGACGCTCTACCTCCCCGAACGGCAGGAGGAAGGCTGTCCTGTGATCCCCATCCAGACCAGAATTCCTTTTAAAGATCAGTGGCACACCGCTATCGCTGCCGGCGCCACGGTGATTCTGGAGCTGTGCATCGAAAAAATCGAGCACATGGTCATCAACGAAAGGAAATTCAGAGTCAAGCTCACTCTTGCCATCACCGCCAGAGAATACACCGACGAGACGCTGGAGCTGTTTGAAGGGCTGGCCGGCGAAGAGCTGCAGCTTCTCAAAGAGCCCGTGGAGCTTTCGAGCGTAGCCCTGCGCAAGAAGGACAGTCTGGCCATCAAAGAGGACTTTTATCCCAAAGACGAGCTTCATCCCGAAAGCATCCTCAAGCAGGATCTTACGGTAGTCGAAAACTACAAGCAGTCCACTGCCGATAAAGTCGTCATCAACGGCTTCATCTATGTCAGCCTGCTCTTTACCGTCCGTCAGGACGAGGACGGCTGGCATCCGTCCGACTGTATCAGGCAGCTGCAGGAGCGCGTAGAGTTTACGCAGTTCATCCCCATCCAGCAAAACGGCCAGTGGAGCGGCTGCGCCGCCGCCTTCAACGATCACGATCTGAAGGTCAAGCTCACGCAGGACGAAGAAGGCAAAGACATCTTCCGGCTGGAAGGAGATCTGCTGACCTATGTCGAGCTCTATAAAAATACGGAAAAAGAAATCATCGTCGACGGTTACCACAAGCAAAAGGACTTCGTGTGCAGCTTTACGGAAGAAAACTGCCGCACCCTGGTCGGCTCCGTAGCCAGCGAAACCTCGCTGCGCGAAATTCTTGCGCCGGAAAGCAGCGGCCATGAGATCGAGCGCATCCTCTACGCCTGCGCAGATGTACTGGAAGCCGAAAGCCGGGTAGAGCAGGGCAAGATCATCACCGAGGGCCAGCTTCTCGCCAAGCTGCTCATTTTGGCTGCCGGAGAGGAGAATACGGTCTTCGCGGTCTGTGACGCTCTGCCTTTCAGGGTGGTAACGGCCATGCCGCAGCTGTGCGGGCAGGAAATCGTCTGTCATAAAATCTGCATCAAAGAGCTCTGGGCCGAAAAGATCAACGCCAAGCAGCTGGAGTTCAATGCAACCGTGCTGGTCTGCGGCGAAGTTATGCGTCCGACACCTTTCCGCATGCTCCGAGATCCGGCCTTCGCCGAAGGTTCGGGCTGCGCGGACTCCGTGCCGATGGTCATCTACGTCTGCAAAAACGGCGACACGCTCTGGCATATCGCCAAGAGGTTCAAGACCTCTGCAGACGTTATTTTGCAGACCAACCAGCTGGAAGACGAAACCCTCTGCGGCGGACAAAAGCTGCTGATCGTAAAATAGTGTATATTTTTACTCCTTTCTGTCCATGCTCCTCTTGTCAGGAGGTAAATTATGGACAGAGAATACAAAAGAGAAAATTTCCGCAGCCGCCGCACCGAAAGAATTCTGATCGCGCTGATGCTTCTGGCCCTGGCTGCGCTTCCGCTGTTATATAAGGCCGGTTCCGTCGCCGAGGCTGATAAAGACGATGTCGGCTCTGCTGCGCTCATAAACCAGCATCCCGGCATCCTGCGTTTTCACGTCATCGCCAACAGCGACAGCGAAGAAGATCAGGAGCTGAAGCTTGCAGTGAGGAATTACGTGCTGGCCAAGGTGCAAAACGGTATCACTCATGCCCTCGCCGCCGCAGAAGCAACGGGCGACGAACGCTCGCAGGAAGAGCTCATGCGCGCTTATGTCGCAGGCGAGCTTGAGCAGATAAACGCCTGGGCGCAGGAAGCCGTCTCGGCGCGCGGCTTTGACTATCAGGCCAAAGCCAGTCTCGGCGTGCGCCATATTCCGGCCAAGTATTACGACGATCTGTATTTTCCGGAGGGCAATTACGAAGCTCTGACGATCACGCTGGGAGAGGGCAAGGGACAAAACTGGTGGTGCGTGGTCTTTCCGCCGCTCTGCCTGATAGACAGCGAGGATTCTGCCTACGCACAGGAGTTTTCCGTCGGCGAAGAAGAAAGGCTGCAGCTCAAGTTTAAAACGCTGGAGCTTTTGGAAAGCTCGGGCAAAGAAGGCAAAAGCGAAAACGACTGCTTCAGCAGCGCTATTGCCGGTGCGCTGCAAAAAATAATGAGGGAGTCTCAAAGATCATTGCAAGATTTTGAGACACCCTCATAAGAAACTTATATCAACACACTTACAGCTTGGAGATCACATAGTCGCCGAATTCTCTGCAGCTGGCGCCGTCTTTATTGTTAGTGATAACGACGGCTTTTTCTTTGTCGCAGCAGATCGAAAGCGCCTCAGCCAGCTTGTCGGCCTTTTCCGTCAGGCCGATATGGCGCAGCATCATTTCCGAAGCCTTGATCAGGCTGGAAGGATTGGCGTAATCGCCGCGGCCTTCCTCGATCATGCGCGGAGCGCTGCCGTGGATAGCTTCAAACATCGCATACTGGTCGCCGATGTTAGCGCTGCCGGCTGTGCCGACGCCGCCCTGAATCTCGGCCGCTTCATCGGTAAGAATATCGCCGTACAGATTAGGCAGTACGAATACCTGGAACTGATTGCGGCGGTCCTTCTTGATCAGGTTGGCCGTCATGATGTCCATGTACCAGTCCTCTGCCTTGATGCCCGGATAATCGGCCGCCACCTCATGACAGATGCGGGAGAAGTTTCCGTCCGTCTTCTTCATCACGTTAGCCTTGGTGACGATAGCTACGCTGGTCTTGCCGTTTTTCTTGGCGTATTCAAAGGCTGCGCGAGCGATTCTTCTGGTGCCGGCCCAGGTGGTAACCTTAAAATCCATGCAGAGAAGGCCCGGTACTTCTACGCCCTTGCTTCCCAGCGCGTACTCGCCTTCTGTATTTTCGCGGTAGAACATCCACTCGATGCCCTCGTCAGGGACGCTTACCGGGCGCACGTTGGCGTAAAGGTCGAGCTCGCGGCGCATGGTCACGTTGGCGCTTTCCATGGTGCCGCCGTTTGGAGTTTCGGTCGGAGCCTTGAGGATCACGTCGCATTTTTTCAGCTCCGCCAGCACATCGTCAGGGATGGCCTTGCCCTGAGCCATTCTGTTTTCAATCGTCAGTCCTTCAATATCCTTAAGCACGACGCGGCCGGAAGCCAGTTCATCTGCCAGCAGCTTTTCCAGCACGCGGCGCGTCTCCTTCATGATGATCGGGCCGATGCCGTCTCCCGGGCACAGTCCGACTACGATCTTGTCGAGTTTGGTGTAGTCCTTCGGTGCAGCGGCGTTTTCGAGTCTCTCGGCGCGGTCGAGCTGATCGCTGAGCAGCTGTGCAAAATGCGCTTTTGCCTGTTCGATTACTTGTGTTTTGTCCATGGATGTCCTCCTTATATTATATATGCTTTGAATTATTCACCTTTTATTTGTTACCCTGGCCCACGTATTTGAGCAGGCCGCCGGCCTTGAGAATAGCCTTCTGTCTGTCGGTAAAGCTGCAGCTTAAAGCGATCCTCTCGCCGCTCGTCTCGTCGATGAGCGTCATGCTGCCGCTGTCCATACCGGAATAGACATTCTCGATCCTGAGCTCGTCGCCTTGCGCCAGCTTGTCATAATCAGCCGCGTCTGCAAAGGTAAGCGGCATGATGCCGGCGTTGATGAGGTTGGCCGCATGTATTCTGGCAAAGCTCTTGGCGATAACAGCCCTCACGCCCAGATACAGCGGCACCAGTGCAGCGTGCTCACGGGAGGAGCCCTGGCCGTAATTGTTGCCGCCTACCACGATGCTCTCTCCGGCCGCCTTGGCTCTCTGCGGGAAGGTGTTGTCGCAGACGCCGAAGCAATACTGCGAAAGATGCGGTATATTAGAGCGGTACGGCAGGATCTTGGCTCCGGCCGGCATGATGTGATCGGTGGTGATGTTGTCGCCCACCTTGAGCACCAGCGGCGCAGCGAGCACGTCTTCCTGCGGCTTGCTGTCCGGGAAAGGCTTGATGTTCGGCCCTCTTAATATCGGCAGCGCTTTTGCCTCTTCAGGGGAAGCCGGCGGGATCACGGCGCTGTCATCAAGCTTGAAGCTTGACGGCATTTCCACCTTCGGCATTTCTCCCAGAAGACAAGGATCGGTGATTTCTCCCGTAAGCGCCGCCGCAACCGCGGTCTCCGGCGAAACGAGGTATACCTGGCCGTCGGCAGTGCCCGAACGTCCTTCAAAGTTGCGGTTGAAGGTTCTCAGCGACACGCCGCCGGAATTAGGCGAAAAGCCCATGCCGATGCAAGGTCCGCAGGCACATTCGAGAAGTCTGGCTCCGCTGGCGAGAATATCCGAAAGCGCGCCGCAGTCTGCCAGCATCGAAAGCACCTGCTTGGAGCCCGGCGAGATCGAAAGGCTTACCTCCGGCTTGATAGTCCTGCCCTTGAGCAGAGCAGCCACTTTGAGCATATCGTAAAGAGAGGAGTTGGTGCAGGAACCGATGCAGACCTGATCCACCTTGGTTCCCTTGAGGCTCGAAACCTTTACCACGTTGTCCGGGCTGTGCGGACAGGCGATCAGCGGTTCCAGCGCAGAAAGATCAATATCGATGATCTTATCATAAACAGCGTCCTCGTCGCTCTTCAGTTCTCTGTAATCTTCTCCTCTGCCCTCGGCTTCAAGAAAGGCTTTAGTGATCTCATCGGACGGGAAGATCGAGGTGGTCGCGCCCAGCTCGGTACCCATGTTGGTGATGGTCGCTCTCTCCGGCACGGAAAGGGTCTTGATGCCTTCGCCGCCCCATTCGATGATGGCGCCGACGCCGCCTTTAACCGAGAGAATGCGCAGGATTTCCAGGCTGACGTCCTTGGCAGTCACAAAAGGTCTCAGTTTGCCGGTAAGGTTGACCTTGTACATCTTCGGCATCGTGATGTAATACGCGCCGCCGCCCATGGCTACGGCTACGTCGAGGCCGCCTGCACCCATGGCCAGCATGCCGATACCGCCGCCCGTAGGCGTATGGCTGTCAGAACCGATGAGGGTCTTGCCCGGTTTACCGAAGCGCTCCAGATGCACCTGATGGCAGATACCGTTGCCCGGACGGGAAAAGTAGAGGCCGTATTTTTTCGCCATCGACTGGATGAAGCGGTGGTCGTCGGCGTTTTCAAAGCCGGATTGCAGAGTGTTGTGGTCGATATATGCTACCGAAAGCTCTGTACGCACGCGCGGCACTCCCATGGTTTCAAACTCGAGATATGCCATGGTGCCGGTCGCGTCCTGTGTCAGCGTCTGATCGATGCGCAGGGCGATTTCGCTGCCGGGCGTCATCTCGCCGCTGAGCAGGTGTTCCTTGATGATTTTCTGTGCTATAGTCAGGCCCATTTATTTTTCCTCCCTTTTGATGTTTTCGTTGATATTTTCGTAAGCGTTGTTGACGTGTTCAGTTATCAGGGCAGCTGCCAGATCTTCGTTCCTTTCGGCCAGAGCGTGGTAGATGGCCACATGCTCGCTGTAAGAATGTTCGATCCTGTCGCTCATCTCCAAAGACGCCTTGCGGAACTTGAGCAGCTTGTGGTGGTTCGGCGAAAGGATGGAAAAGAGGATCATGCTTCCGCTGCCCTCGTATATGAGGTCATGAAATTCAGTATCCAGATTTTTAAGCTGCTCGCTGTCCTTTTTGACCGCGTAGAATTCCTGCTTTTCGAGATTGCTCTTCAGCTTTTCCAACGCTCCCTCGCTCATGCTGCGCGCCGCCCGGCGAAAGGCTTCCGGCTCCAGCGCACGCTTGACCATGAACATGTCCTCGACATCCTGTGTGGTGATGCCCAGCACAACCGAGCCGTTTGCAGACGAAGCGATGAGCTTTTCTGCTTCCAGACGACCAAGCGCTTCTCTGATCGGCGTGCGGCTCACTCCCAATTCCTTGGAAAGCCGGCTTTCGCTTAAAATCTCGCCCGGAGCATAGACCTCGTTGATGATGTTCTTTTCGATCACGCTGAAAACCTGGTTGGCCAGCGATACCGATCTGTAGTCTATCATTTAATCCACTCCTTCCATTCGTCAAGCTGCGCCAGCTTATCCTCAAGCTCCTTGTTTGCGAGGCTGGTGGTACGTCCGTCGGCGTACATCTCGTCGACCCAGCTCTTGAGGGTAAAAACCAGCGGATTATCTTTCTTTATCAGTTTTTCTCCCGTAAGCTTAAAGTGCTCGTTCAGCCAGTAGGCGATGCCGGCGTGCCCGGTAGTCTTGCTGACCGCCACGCCTGGCGCTCTGTTTAGCAGCTTGGTCGTGTTGAATATGTTATATATCTCCTCGTCCTTCATCAGTCCGTCCGCATGGATGCCGGCCTTGGTGATGTTGAAGTTTTCGCCCACGTAAGGCGTCATCGGCGGTATGTCATAGCCCATTTCGTTTCTGAAATAGTCGGCGATCTCGGTAACGACCGTCGTATCCATGCCGTCGAGCGAGCCCTTGAGGGAGGCATATTCGAAGATCATCGCTTCCAGCGGCACGTTGCCGGTGCGCTCGCCGATGCCCAGAAGCGAGCAGTTGACTGCGCAGGCCCCGTAAAGCCAGGCCACCGAAGCGTTGGCCACAGCCTTATAAAAATCGTTGTGTCCGTGCCATTCGAGCATTTCGCTCGGCACGCCGGAATAGTGCTGCAGACCGTAGATGATACCCGGCACGCTTCTCGGCAGGGCGACTTCCGTATACGGAACGCCGTAGCCCATGGTGTCGCAGGCCCTGATCTTGACCGGAATGCCGACCTCTTCAGAGAGGTTCATGATCTCGTTGACAAACGGTACGACGAAACCGTAAAAGTCGGCTCTGGTGATGTCCTCCAGATGGCAGCGCGGCACGATACCGGCCTCAAAGGCGTCCCTGATCGTTTCCAGATAGAAATCTACCGCCTGCCGCCTGGTCATCTTCATCTTCTTAAATATATGGTAGTCGCTGCACGAGACGAGGATGCCCGTCTCGCGGATTTCCAGATCCTTGACCAGCTGAAAATCTTTTTTCTGCGCTCTGATCCAGGTCGTTATTTCCGGGAACTGATAGCCAAGCTCCATGCACTTAGCGATCGCTTCCTGATCCTTCCTGGTATAAATGAAGAATTCTGACTGGCGGATAATCCCGTAGGGGCCGCCGAGCCTGGCCATCAGCTTATACAGATCGACGATCTGTTTGACGGTGTAGGGAGCCATGGACTGCTGTCCGTCGCGGAAAGAAGTATCGGTGATCCAAATATCCTCCGGCATGTTGATCGGTACTCTTCTGTGGTTGAAAGCGATCTTAGGCACGCTTTCGTAATCGAACATTTCGCGGTAGAGGTTAGGTTCCTCCACGTCCTGCAGAGTATATTTGTAGATGTTCTGTTCCAGCAGATTGGTTTTTTTGGAAATTTCAAGCATTTGCTCGCCCCCTCCTGTAGTCGTCTTTCGCTCTGCGGATCATCCCCGCGGGCGCCATCCTGTATTGTTGTATACAAGTATACCCCTGTGCCGGTATATAAGTCAACCCGTATACGAAAAATTTTTCTCTGTTTATAAAACACTTGCAATTAAGTCCTCTGCGATTCTATAATCAAGATATACGAAAGGAGGCGGCCGCTATGGATATAAGGCTGCACTATAAAGAAGCAGGGCAGGGGTTTCCCCTGATATTGCTGCATGGCAATGGCGAAGATCTGACATATTTCAGGCGTCAGATTCCTGTCTTCGCCCAGATCGCGCATGTCTTTGCGCCTGATACGCGCGGTCACGGGCAGACGCCGCGCGGAAAGGCTCCCTTTACGCTGGCGCAGTTTGCCGATGATCTGGGCGCCTTCATGGACGAGCAGGGGATAGAAAAGGCTGATCTTCTGGGGTTTTCGGACGGAGGCAACATCGCTCTGCTCTTCGCCCTCAAATATCCGCAGCGCGTGCGCAGCCTGATTATCTGCGGCGCCAACCTCTATCCTGCCGGACTTGCTGCGTCTTTTCGCCTGGCCTGCGGTATCTCCTACCGGGCCCTTTCTCTGCTGGAAAAAGCAAAGCCTGCCAGGCAAGCGCCTGAAAAAACGCGCATCAAAGCAGGCCAAAAAGCGAGCAGAAGAGATCTCCTCGGCCTGATGCTCAAAGAACCTAACATAGACCCGGCCGCGCTTTCGCAGCTGCAGCTGCCGGTACTGGTCATGGCCGGCACCCACGATATGATAAAGCGCCGTCATACGGAGCTGATCGCCTCCTGTATACACGGCGCCAAACTTATTTTTATTAAAGGCGGTCATTCTCTGGCCGCCGGCCGCCCCGAGGAATTCAACCGCAGAGTGCTGCGCTTTATGCGTTCGCTATCAGAGTTTTCTTGAGCTGCTGCTCGATGCCAATAAGCTCGGTTTCGGCGTTCTGACGTGCTGTGCGGCCCTCCTTCTGAATTTTGATGGTCTCCTCAATTGTGGAAATAAGATCGGCATTGACCTTCTTGAGAGTTTCAAGATCTACGATGCCCCGCTCTGATTCTTTAGCCACGTCGATGCTGCTCTGCTTGAGCAGCTCGGCATTCTTTGAAAGCAGCGTGTTGGTCGCATCAGTTACACTGCGCTGCATCTTAAGGACATTTTCCTGTCTTTGCAGGCCGAGGGCGATCACGATCTGGCTCTTCCAGAGCGGAATAGTGCTGAGAATCGCAGTCTGTATCTTATCGACCAGCATCTTGTCGTTATTCTGTATCAGCCTTATCTGCGGTGCAGTCTGGATAGCTATCGTCTTGCTCAGCTTAAGGTCATGAACCTTCTTCTCGAACCTGTTAACCGTATCTTCAAAGTCGCGCACCATCTGGGCGCTCATGGCGTCTCCCTTTTCGGCTGCCTGCCCGTGAAGCTTTGGCAGCGTCTCTTCTCTCAGCTCGGCGATCTTTTCTTCGCCGGCAGCGATATAGATCTGCAGCTCGCGGAAGTATTCAATATTTTTTTCATAGAGATTATCGAACATTGTGATGTCCTTGAGCATCTGCATGCGTGCCTCGTCAAGCTCCTGCTCGATATGGTCGATCTGCACTTCGAGCTTTTCGTATCTCTGCATGAATTTTTTGATCGCGCGCGAGGCATCTCGCAGGAAGGGCAGCTTGCTGAAGATACCGTCGTCGAGCTGATCGACGCCCACTTCTTTGACCTTCAGCACAAGATCGGACATCAGATTGCCGACATAGCCGCTGTCCTTGCTGCGTACCTGTGCGAGGATGTTGTCGGAAAATCCGGCGATACTCCTCTGCGCGCCGACTCCGTACTGGATCACGGCCTGAGAATTCATGAGGTCGATATTGTTCTTGAGATCGTCAACTCTGGACTTCTGCTCCGGTGTAAGCTCTTCAATCTGTGTGCGTATCTTATCAACGTCCACCGGCTCTGCCTTTGTTAGCTCGTTTGTCCCCTTGTTCTGCATCAGGGTTTCGAGAGTAATTTCTTCTGTCATTCTCCTCTTTCCTTTCTTATATTTCCTTTACCTTACGGATATTCTGCCTTACGACAAGGCCTTAATGATTGCATCCATCGTGGCGGCATCAGGCATCGGCGCTACCTGCGTCAGCTCTTCGGCGATGCCGTCTACGCCAAAGTGATCTTTATCTGTCGGAGTATCGTATACGCCGGTACGGAAGCCGTGCTTTTCCCAGGCAAGCTTTTGCACTTCTTCGTCAAGAAGCGCATCGATGCCGGCTTCGCCTGCTTCGTCGAGAGCGATGTATACATGTGACGACCAGACGGTCGGAGTAGGGTAGAGCATCACGATGTCTTCCTTAATCTGCTCCCAGGTGTCTGGATTTTCGACCGCAAATTCGAGCAGCTGGCTTTCGTATCCGGCAATCAGCGGCTTTGCCCCCATGCCGGTCTTCAGGAACTGGTCGAACAGGTCGGAGGAGGAACTCTCCATATATCCAAGCTTCTGGAAAATGCTTTGCAGCCGCGGCAGAATCTCGCTGAGATTGCTCTCGTCAGCCACGCCGCCGCAGAGAGTGTTGGCCAGCAGGCCGGCGAACATGTTGCCGGAGTTGGATTTGGTCGGATCGGTGGTCCCGACCGTCACACTGCCGTAAAGCTGCGGTAAGCCGATGTCAGCCCAGCTTGTGCCCGCTTCGATCGCCGCTGTCAGTTTTTCCATATCGACATAATATACCCCGTCTGTCTTTGAAGCGATGCCCTTCTGCAAGAGAGCCTCGGCTACGGCGCTGCGGGTGTAGAGCACGATCGGTGTGTTGAGGATGATCTCGCTCTTGCGCGGCGTTCCGTTTTGCTGTATGTAAAGCTCAAGGGCCGTCTGGTTGGACGGGAAGAGAAAATCCTTGCCGGTGCTGTCGGCACTGATCATGTCGATCGAGCCGGCCTTGGCATAATCGATGACGAGGCCATAATCGTCGCGCAGTATTTCCTGTATTTCCTCGTCCTCCAGCATGCCGATCTTCTCGCCGCCGACAAAGCCGTTGATCTCGGTCATTTCCTTTTCGTCGCTGAGAACCACATAAAGGACCGCACCGATTATGACTACTAAAAGTATGGCAAGTCCTATCAGTTTTGTTTTCATTTGCCGCCCTCCATTTCCAAGGTGCTTTTCAGAAGGTCGATGTCAGCTTCGACATCCATCAGCTCGCCCTGCATCAGATTGGTGAATTGGCGCTCAAAAGCTCTTGACAGCACCGGCAGTGCTTCCGCCGTTTTTCTCAGTATGTCCTTGACCTCTTCAGAGCGCAGCCCCGTGTTCTGAAAGTCCACATATCTTTCGACGAGCTTGGCTGCCGTATCGAGATAATAGGTAAAGAAGCGTCTGGCCAGCTTTATCTTGCCGGGGTTTTCTTCGAGATATGCGTAAATGCGCATGCCCGTGCCGTAAAGCTCCTCCACATCCTTGCGCACGGAAGTGGCCGAAACTATGTTCATCGCTTTTTTGATGGCAGAAAGGTCTGCCTGCGCATCGTCAAGCAGCTTCTGTATTTCCTCGCCGTCCGGCAGCGACTCTACATTAATACCGGCGATCCTCCTGTTTGGCTTGAGCAGTAAAAACAGCCCGAAGTACACTCCCACGCATATCAGGATGCAAACGATAAGGTGCCACCGCAAAAGCAGAAAAAGTATGAGAAAAACCGCTGCCGCTAAAACGGCTGCCAACAGCATTCTGACAGTCTCTTTCATTTAGTTGTACCCCTTTACGCTGCGGAAAGCCTCCGTGAGATTTTCGCGTCCGTCAAATACTCTGGCGTTGGTGTACTGAGCCAGCATCTCAAGCTGCGTTTCGTCCGCGTCTCCGAACATGATCGAGAAAACAGGAACTTCAGCATCCAGGCGCTGATATGCGCTTTCAAAATCACTGATCGAGCCGGCTGACTGTCCGTCGGTCAGCAGGATGATCGCCGGTGTGTACTGCGAAAGATCGTATTCCTTGAGCATATTTATGCCCCGCACTGCGGCTGCATACATATCAGTGCCTCCGCCCACCTCCTGGTCTCTGACCTTGTCGTAGAGTGCTTCGAGCTCGCTGCCGTTGCCGCGAGCCGTATAGGCATTGATCACCTGTCCCTCAAACGGTATGAGGATGTTAACTTCGTTTTCTGAGGCCTGCAGGAAATTCTTGCGGGCATTTTCCTGTATCAGCAGCTGCTCCATGGCGCTGACGAGCTGCTCGTTGCCCTCGCCGCTCATGCTTCCCGAATAGTCGAGACAGTATACTGTAAGCGAAGGTTTTTTGAAATCAGTCTGATAGAGGTTGAGGCACTCGAAGAGGACATCGGAAGCCGGCATTTTGATTGGCGAAAGCACGCGATCAGGCTGTAGACCCCAGTCGCTCCTGAACACGTCTCTGTTTTCATCCGAAATGCCGGTATATCCTGATCTGCGGCCTGTACGCTGTATCTGATTCTGCACGTCCTCGGACAGGAGGTACTCCTGCAATTTGAGGAACATTTTTTCTTTTTCGTCGTCGCCTTTATCGACATACCCAAGCGGCGAATCAGCCAGAGAAAGTCCGTCGTAAGGATATACAACGTGCAGCGTTTCGTCGCCGCGGGCTTCGAGTTCTTCGTTTGCTTTTATTATCAGGCACTCGTAGTTGACCATGGCGTCGTAATCGCCCTCCAGGAACATGTCCTTGAGCCAGTCCGAGCTGCCGGAGGAACGGTCTACGCCGGACAGAAGCTCCGTCACCTGTCCCTGAAGCTGTGGGCTTTGCAGATCCTCTGCGGTAATCATTTCCGGGTTGCCAAGAAGGGCGTAAAGGAAGCCTATGTATGCGCTTGCTCCCGAGTTTGACTGAGTAGCGCTGGTCATGCAGAAGCTGAACTTATCCTCCTGAATGGCGCTGAGGATGTCGCTGACCGAAACCTCTCTGCCGACAAATCCCAACTCCTCGGCCAGGCTCTGGCGGATGCCGAATACTACCGGCGTGATAGAGATCGACTCGGCGTGTTTTACCCGATGCTGTGTGTCTCCTGTAGAAAGCCAGAGGCTGCTGGCCGGCCATACGGCGTCATACGGGATTTCCTCTTCACCGAGGAGGCGCATGATGTCAAGCGAGCCCTGATATGTCATCTCTACCCGGATGCCTTCTTTGGCGGTGAATTCTTCCAGTATAGGCTCGAGCTCTGAATTTTCTGAGCCGGAAATTATGCGCAGCACCGCTTCTCCGTCGTAATCGCTGTCGTGATTGTCATCGCCGCTGTCATCACCGCAGCCGGCAAACAGACCGGCAAGGGTCATTATTATCAACAGCAACACAATCAGCTTTTTCTTGTTTTTCATATATTACACTCCTAAAATTACAATTATCGTATTGTATATTGTATAATAATATTATCGCTATTCCAGATCTGGCTCTATCCTGCTGATGTAAAGCGTTTGTAAAAAATTTGTTAATTTACAGTCTTTGTCCTCTCCTCTTCGTAAAAAAAAGAGCAGGGCTTGCAGATGTTTTGCTACAGTCTTGCCTTTATGCTGCCCGAAGTAGTATAATGATTACAACTTTTGCAACAGGAGAAAAAAATGAAGCTTATCGATATATTAAAAGGTAAAAAACTTTCACTCTCCTTTGAGGTCTTTCCGCCCAAGGCCAGCTCTTCCTTTGACAGCGTAAAGACCGCCACCGAAGAGATCGCCCGGCTCAGGCCTTCGTTTATGAGCGTGACCTACGGGGCCGGCGGCGGCACCAGTGAATACACGCTCAAAATTGCCCGGAACATCAAGGAGCGTTACGGCGTCCCGACGCTGGCGCATCTGACCTGCGTCTCTTCTACGCGCGAGACCGTCAGGGAAAGAATCGCCCAGATGAAGCAGGCCGGCATCGAAAACGTCATGGCTCTGCGCGGCGATCTGACCCCGGAGATGGAAGGGCAGGACAGAAGCCACTGGCATTATCACCATGCCGTCGATCTCGTGCGCCAGCTGGTCGAGAGCGGCGCGGATTTTTGTATCGGCGGCGCCTGCTATCCCGAGGTTCATCCCGAAAGCGCTAATCAAAAGGAAGACATAAAATATCTGCAGGAAAAGGTCGCGGCCGGCTGCCAGTTCCTCACCACGCAGATGTTCTTTGACAATAATCTTCTATACAACTTTCTGTATAAAATCAGAGAAGCCGGCATTACCGTGCCGGTGATCCCCGGCATCATGCCGATCACCAATGCCAATCAGATCGAGAGAGCGCTCAAGCTGTCGGGCTCATATGTGCCTCAGCGCTTCAAGAGCCTGGTGGACAGGTTCGGTGATGATCCGGCGGCCATGAAGCAGGCCGGCATCGCTTACGCTACCGATCAGATCATCGATCTTTACGCCAACGGCATCACCAACGTCCACGTCTATTCGATGAACAAGCCGGACGTGGCAGAGAAGATAAAGAGCAATCTTTCAGATATATTGGGGAAATAATGACTGGACCAGTTTTAGCGAAAACATATCCGGCTCCTTTCGTTGACCGCAAGGAGATCCTGCGCTATATGGGCTGCAGGGGCGGCCGCGCAGACGAGGCGCGCAAAACGGATTCTGCGCTCGAAAGCATGATAGACGAATGTCTGTCCGAGCTGCTGCCGCAGCTTACATATAATGTAAGCTATCGTCAATTTACGATTTACGTTGATGCTTGCAATTGCAATCTTTCTTTTATGCAAACCGACAGCCGCGCGCTTGCCGGGGCGCTTGCGGGCTGCGAAAGGCTCGTCGTCTTTGCCGCCACCATCGGTCTTGCGCCGGACAGGCTGATCAGCAAATACGGCTGCCTTTCTCCGGCCAGAGCCCTGTGTTTTCAGGCCATCGGCGCGGAGCGCATCGAAAGCCTTTGTGCATCGTTCAACGATGATATCTCCTTCCTTTTGCAGCAGGAAGGGTATTTTACCCGCCCGCGCTTCAGCCCCGGCTACGGAGATTTCCCTCTCGCAGCACAGAAAGATATTTTTCGTGTCCTTGACTGCGAGCGCAGGCTCGGACTGTCGCTCAACGACAGCCTTTTGATGTCGCCGTCCAAATCGGTGACGGCGCTGATCGGCGCGGCCGCCGGTGAAAAGCCTGACTGTAGCCGAAATGCGCAAAACAGCTGCCGCACATGCGATGACAGAGATTGTCCCTTCAGGAGGTAAGAAATGACAGTTTTAGAATATATGAAAGACCACATCCTTTATCTGGACGGCGGCATGGGTACGCTCCTGCAGGAAGCCGGCCTTGAGCCGGGCGAGCTGCCGGAAAGATGGAATATCACGCATCCCGAGGTAGTGCAGCAGTTTAACCGCGCCTATTTTGACGCCGGCAGCAATGTCGTCAATACCAACACCTTTGGTGCCAACGGTCTGAAGTTCGGCGACGAAGAGCTCGCCGCGATCATCAAGGCTGCTGTCGCCAACGCCAGGGCGGCTCGCGCTGCTTCGACAGGCAAGCAGGAAAAATTCATCGCCCTTGACGTAGGTCCCTGCGGCAAGCTGCTGCGCCCTTACGGCGACCTCGATTTTGAGGAGGCGGTGAAGCTGTTTTCCCGGGTAATATCGCTGGGTGCAGCCGAGGGCGTCGACCTGGTGATGATCGAGACCATGAACGACAGCTACGAAACCAAGGCGGCCTTGCTGGCCGCCAGAGAAAGCTGCGACCTGCCTGTCTTTGTTTCCAACGCCTACGGCCAGGACGGCAAGCTGATGACAGGCGCAAGCCCCGCCGCCATGGTTGCCATGCTCGAAGGCATGGGCGCATCTGCGATCGGCGCCAACTGCTCGCTGGGCCCGGCGCAGCTTGCCGGGGTAGTGGATGAGCTTTTGGCCTGCGCTTCTGTGCCGGTTCTGCTCAAGCCTAACGCCGGTCTGCCGCGGGAAGAAAACGGCCGCGCCGTCTACGATATAGCTCCTGCCGATTTCGCCCGGCAAATGGAAGAGATGATTTCCCGCGGAGTACGCATCGCCGGCGGCTGCTGCGGTACTACGCCGGAATATATCAGCCAGCTGGTCGCGCGCACAGCTTCTGCGCGCCCGCTGCCGCTGCAGGAGAAAAACCGCACCTGCGTATCCTCCTACACGCATGCCGTCTGCTTCGGAGAAAAACCGCTGCTGATCGGCGAGCGCATCAACCCGACCGGCAAGAAGCGTTTCAAGCAGGCTCTGCTCGATAACGATATGGACTACATATTGCAGGAAGGCGTGCGCCAGCAGGAGACCGGGGCACAGCTCCTGGACGTCAACGTAGGTCTGCCGGACATAGACGAAAGCGCTGTCCTCACCGAAGCTGTCTTGCAGCTGCAGGCTGTCATCGACCTTCCGCTGCAGATCGATACCGCCGATCCGCAGGCGATGGAAAGCGCGCTGCGCCGCTACAACGGCAAGGCGCTCATCAATTCCGTCAACGGCAAGGAAGAAAGCATGCGCGCCGTCTTTCCGCTGGTAAAGAAATACGGCGGCCTCGTGGTCGCCCTGACGCTGGATGAAAACGGCATTCCTGCTACCGCCGCGGGTCGCCTGGCCATCGCCCGCCGGATTCTGTCCGTCGCCGCCGAATACGGTCTTTCGCATAAGGACATCGTCTTCGATACGCTGGCCATGACCATCAGCGCCGACAATCGCGCGGCTCTGGCCACGCTCGACGCTCTTGAAGCGATAAAAAAAGAGCTCGGCTGCCACACCTTGCTCGGCGTTTCCAATATTTCCTTCGGTCTGCCTGACCGCGAGGCGATCAACAGCGCTTTCTTCGCCATGGCGCTCGAAAGAGGGCTTTCGGCGGCGATCATGAACCCGTTTTCGTCTGCGATGATGAAGACCTACAAATCGTTCTGCGCGCTTAAAGGGCTGGACGAAAACTGCAGCGAATATATTGCCTATGCTTCGGCTTTTTTGCAGAGCTCTTCTCCGCAAAATGCCGCTTCCGCCGGAGAGTCTTCCTCCGCCTTAAAGCGCGCCGTGTGCAAAGGTCTCAAGGAGCAGGCGGCCAGAGAAACGGAAGCTCTCCTCGCTTCTGTCGCTCCGCTTGACATTATCCAAAACGAGATCATCCCGGCTCTTGACGTAGTCGGCAAGGGATTTGAAGATAAGACGGTTTACCTGCCGCAGCTGCTAATGAGTGCAGAAGCTGCCAAGGCTTCGTTCGCCGTCATCAAGGACGCAGTTCTTAAGCAGGGCAGGGCAGGAGAGAGCGGGGCCGGAGCGATCGTTATCGCCACCGTTCGCGGCGATATACATGATATAGGGAAAAACATCGTCAAACTGCTGCTGGAAAATTACGGCTTTACGGTGATCGATCTGGGCAAGGACATCGCGCCGGAAAAGATTGCTGCGGCAGTGACCGAGCACCACGCGCCGCTGGCAGGGCTCAGCGCGCTCATGACTACTACCGTGCCGGCCATGGCTGAAACCATCAGTCTGCTGCGGGAACAGGCGCCGTGGTGCCGCATCGTGGTCGGAGGCGCCGTCCTCAACGAAGACTACGCAAAAAAAATCGGCGCCGACAAATACGCAAAGGATGCGATGGACACCGTCAGATATGCTAAAGAGTTGTTATAGGTCAAAGCGTGTCGATGCTGTTGATCCTGTCGATGCTGTCGATGCTATGGCACGAGGATTTTTCCTCTTTTTATAAACATCACCGGCTCAAGGGAAGAGAGGACAAGATTTTGTTCTCCACATTTTGATTTTGCGGGTGTCGCGAAAAGAGCGGACAAAGAATTGTTCTTTCGACGCTGCTATAATGAGCATTAAGAAAAAAACAGTCAGAAGTCGAGCTGCTGACTGCGAATATATCATAGAAGAAAGCCTTTTCAGCACTTTTTTTCTGCTCCGAGCCGCAAAAGGCCGCAATCCATGCGGCCGCTGTTTTCTTTAAAGGCGTATTGCGAGAGAGCAAAGAAAAAATCCTTGTCCGCTGTTTTCGCAAAGGCGGCTTTATGAATTCTGCGAGAAAAAAAGCCTGTCCTCCCTTATCACCACATGCTGTCCTGTCCCTCAAAACAGCCTAAAAACAGTCTACAAGAAACAATTCTTTGCCTGGGCCGTCAATCGCACATTCGTTTTATTCCTAAGCACCAAAATAAAAGGCATTAGAGGAGAAAAGCCTGTCCTCTCTTCCCTTGAAGGCCTGACCACAAACATTTAGAGGGAATCTTCCCACGGCGAAAGTTTTTCCGGCTTTTATCGTTCTTTCTTCTCCAGAAAATCCATGCCGGCGATGATATATTTGGACAGGCTTTCGGCGTCACAAACACGTGAAGCCATCTTTACGGCTCTGATCAGCTTGTCGCTGTCTTCCTTTGAGGTGTCTCCGAACAGCAGAAAATCCGCGCTTACGCCCAGGGCCTGCACGATCTTGGCAAAATGCTCTGTTTTAGTATCTGACGCTCCTCGTTCTATTGCTGAAATGTGGTTTGTCGAAACATCAGCCTTCTCGGCTAGCGCGCTCTGCGTCAGACCGGCGCTCAGCCTGGCCTCGCGTATGCGCTGTCCCAACGACCGTTTAAAATCATCGTTCATTATCATGCTCCTATCAGATAATAAAAGTCTACCCAATATGAGCACCTTTTACCACGCGCAAAACGAGTAATTATTCTAATGATTTTATGTGAACGGCCGTCTTAAATATTTACCGCTGCCGGTACCGCTGCCGGGGTCTTGCCTGCGATATATCGCAATATATCGCAATATATCACAGTCCCAGACCGAAGCTTTCTCTGACGCGCTTCATCGTCTGCTGCGCGATCGCATCGGCCTTTTGCGCCCCCTCTTTAAGAATATCCTTAAGCTCACTGGAATAGCGGATTTCTTCGTAACGCTGGCGGATCGGCGCCAAAGCGTCGACAGTGATCTCCACCAGATCCTTTTTAAAATCACCGTAACCCCTGCCTTCGTATCTTTGCTCCAGCTCGGCAATCGACACGCCTGAAAGTGAGCTGTAGATGCTGAGCAGGTTGCTGACGCCGGGCTTGTTCTCAACGTCAAAGCGCACGCAGCCGTCAGAGTCGGTGGTAGCTTTCATGATCGACTTCTTGATCTTGGCCGGCTCATCAAGCAGAGAGATGCGCGAATGAATATTTTCGGCGCTCTTGCTCATCTTCTTGGTCGGATCGTCAAGCGCCATGATTCTTGCGCCCGCCTGCGGGAAATATCCTTCCGGCATCACGAAGGTACCCGGATATTTGCCGTTGATTCTGCCCGCCAGATCGCGGCAGATCTCGATATGCTGCTTCTGGTCGTTGCCGACCGGAACCAGATCGGTGTCGTAGAGCAGAATATCGGCGGCCATCAGCACCGGATACATGAACAGCCCGGTCGGGATGGATTCTCCGTCTCTGTTCTTGCTCTTATCCTTGAACTGAGTCATGCGGGAAAGCTCGCCCATGTAGGAGCTGCACGTCAGAATCCACGAAAGCTCGGCATGTCCCGGCACATCCGACTGCACGAACACGATCGACTTCTGCGGATCTACGCCTACCGCCAGGTACAGCGCCGCCACGTCGAGGATGTGCTCTTTTAGCTCCTTTGGGTCCTGCGGAAGAGTGATCGCGTGCATGTCGACGATGCAATAGACGCACTGATAATCCTTCTGCAGCTCAACGAACTGCTTGAGCGCGCCCAGATAATTGCCCAGATGGATGTTGCCGGTCGGCTGCACCCCGGAAAAAACTCTCTTCATCTTAAATTTCCTTCTTTCTTAAATTGTTCTATGATGCTTTTTTCGGCGCGGGAAATTGTCATCTGCGAGACTCCCAGCTCCTTGGCGATCGCGGCCTGCGACTTGTTTTCGATGAACCGCTCCCGGAAAATGCGCTTATACGTATCGCTGAAGCCGGCCAGAACCTTGGAGATAATCTCGTTGATCTCCACGCGCTCGTAACCGGCATCCTCGAAGCCGATGTACTGCTCGAGAGGATTGTCCTCGTTTTCTTCCGAAGCGCCGGCGCTTTCGAGCGAATACGTGCCGTAAGCCTTGGAGCTCTCGAGCGACTGCATGATCTGCTCCCGCGAGTAACCGGTCACCTCGGCGATCTCCTCGATGCTCGGCGCTCTGCCCAGCTTGGCCGCCAGATCGCTCTTGACCTCATAGACCTTGGAGGTTATTTCCTTGAGACGGCGCGGCACCTTGAGACTCCACTGCTTGTCGCGGAAATATTTCTTGATTTCTCCCAGTATTGTAGGCGTGGCAAAGCTCTTGAACTCATAGCCCTTTGACGGATCAAAGCGTTCAACTGCTGAGACCAGAGCCAGCGCTCCGACCTGATACAGATCGTCGTAATCCACACCTTTGCCCAGATACTTTCTTATCAGGATGTCAACCATGTATAGATTTTCTTCTACGATCTTGTTCCTTAGCTCTATTGTAGGATGTTTTGCGTACTGGTCGAATAATTCCGAATTCATTATTTTTCCTTTATCATCTTGATCGTCTGCTTTCCCTGCGGATTGTCGATGATCTCGACCTTTGTCATCAGCGACTGGATGACGAAGACGCCGAGATTGCCCTCGTTAGGGCAATCAAGGCAAGGCTTTTTGACCTTCTGGATGCTGTGCGCGGAGCTCTTGTCCTGCACGGAAATTTCCAGACGGCCATCTTCTACCAGACATTCCACCTGATACAGCTCGGCAAAGCCCTCCTGTCCGTGACAGCTTATGTTGCGGCAGGCTTCGGCTACCGCCGTCTTAATATCGTCGACCTCTTCAATATCAAAGCCGGCGGTATCGGCGATCGAGCCGATGGCAAGGCGCATCATGGTGATATATTCGGGTCTTCCCGGAATGTCAAATACCAGTTTATCTGTCATTTAAAACGCCTCCTTAAACGTCCCTTGACATAATGCTTAAAGAGTAAGCTGCTGTCCGTCTTCGCTGTCTGCCTGCTTTTCATCTTCGTCCATTTCTTCTTCACGGGCCAGCTTGGCCATGGCGATGATATTGGCATCGCCGGCAACGCTCATAATTTTAACGCCCTGCGTAGCTCTGCCCAGACGTGACACTTCGCTGGCCTGCATCCTGATGATGATGCCGTCGGAGTTGATGAGCATAATATCGTCGTCGTCATCTACGACCATCGCGCCGACCAGCTCGCCGGTCTTCTTGAACTTGGCCTTGTCGTAGGTCAGAAGGCCCTTGCCGCCTCTTACCTGCGTCTTGTATTCTTCGACCTTGGTTCTCTTGCCGTAGCCCTTCTGCGTTACCACCAGCAGCTCCTGGCCAGGCTCAACGAGCTCCATGGCCACGACCTCGTCATCCTTTTCTAGCTTGATGGCTCTCACGCCGCCGGCGATCCTGCCCATCGGTCTTACGTCCTCCTCGGAGAAGGAGATGCACTTGCCGTGCTTGGTCACGATGATCACCTTGTTGGTGCCGGTAGTCTGCTTGATGCCGATGAGCTCGTCGTCTTCCTTGAGGTTCATGGCGATGAGGCCGGTCTTTCTGTTGGTATCAAAGTTGGAAAGCGCGGTCTTCTTGATGATGCCGTGCTTGGTCACGCCGATAAGGAACTTGTCCTCAGAAAACTCCTTGATCGGAATAACGGCGGTGATGCGCTCTCTCTGCATGAGATTGAGGAAGTTGACAGCCGGCGTCCCCTTGGCGGTCCTGGCTGCCTCCGGAATCTCGTAAGCTTTGATCTTATGCGCTTTTCCTGTATTGGTAAAGAACATCAGGTAATCATGCGTCGAGGTCATGATCAGGTTCTTGACGAAATCGTTCTCGCGGGTGGTGATGCCGGTGATGCCCTTGCCGCCTCTTCTCTGCGCCCTGTAGGTATCAGCCGGTACGCGCTTGATATAGCCAAGGTGCGTCAGCGTCACGCAGACGTTCTGCTCCTCGATGAGGTCTTCCTCGTCAAGCTCCTCGGCGGCAGCCTTGATCTTGGTCTTTCTCTTGTCGCCCCACTTTTCCTTGATTTCCAGAAGCTCGTCCTTGACTACGCCCATCAGCTTATGCTCGTCGGCGAGCAGCTCGGCGTAGTAGGCGATCTTCTTCAGCAGTTCGTCATACTCGTTTTCGATCTTTTCTTTTTCCAGTCCCTGCAATCTGCGCAGCTGCATATCGAGGATGGCCTGCGCCTGGATCTCGGAAAGCTGGAAGCGGTCCATCAGCTTTTCCTTAGCGTCGTTATAGCTGCTTCTGATGATCTTGATTATTTCATCGATATTGTCAAGAGCGATGAGGTAGCCTTCGAGGATGTGCGCCCTGGCCTCGGCCTTCTTCTTGTCGAAGATGGTCCTTCTGGTCACGACTTCTTTCTGATGCTTGAGGTATTCGCTGATGATCTCATAGAGATTGAGGATCTTCGGCCGTCCCTCGACCAGCGCCAGCATGATCATGGAGATGCTTTCCTGCATCTGCGTATGCTTGTAAAGCCGGTTGAGTACGATGTTGGCGTTGACATCGCGCTTGAGCTCGATGACGATTCTCATGCCCTTGCGGTTGGATTCGTCGCGGATGCCGGTGATGCCTTCGATCTTCTTGTCCCTGACGAGATCGGCTATCTTCTCTATCAGTCTGGCCTTGTTGACCTGATAAGGAATTTCGCTCACGATGATCTGCTGCTTGCCGTGGCTGCCTTCTTCGATCTCGGCGACGGCTCTGACGATGACCTTGCCCTGGCCGGTCTTGTAGGCCTGGCGCATGGAGGTCTTGCCCATGATCATCGCTCCGGTCGGAAAATCAGGACCCTTGACGATCTTGATCAGATCGTCGACCGTGCAGTCCGGCTCATCGATTACCTTGACGGCGGCGTCGATGACCTCGCCGAGGTTGTGCGGCGGAATGGATGTCGCCATGCCGACGGCGATACCGTTGGAGCCGTTGACCAGGAGATTTGGGAATCTCGAAGGCAGAACGACAGGCTCTTTTTCCTCGCCGTCGAAGTTAGGCGTAAAATCTACCGTCTCCTTGTCTATGTCCCTGAGCATCTGCAGCGCCAGCGGCGTCATACGCGCTTCCGTATAACGCATGGCGGCCGCGCCGTCGCCGTCGACGGAACCGAAGTTTCCGTGTCCGTCTACCAGGGTGTATCTGATGTTGAACGGCTGCGCCAGTCTGACCATCGCGTCATAGATGGAAGAGTCTCCATGCGGGTGATATTTACCCATGACCTCGCCGACGATACGCGCCGATTTCTTGTGCGGCTTATCCGGGGTTACGCCCAGACCGCTCATGCCGTAAAGTATTCTTCTGTGTACAGGCTTGAGGCCGTCCCTGACGTCAGGAAGGGCACGTCCGACGATAACGCTCATGGCGTAGTCGATGTAGGAGTCTTTCATCTCCTTGTTTATTTCATGCTGAATCAGCTTCTGATCTTCAAAAAATGTCGCCATTTTCTATATGCCCTCCTTTCCTTAAATATCGAGCGTCGCATAGACGGCGTTTTCTTCAATGAATTTTTTGCGCGGCGGAACCTTGTCGCCCATGAGAATCGAGAAGGTCTGATCGGCCTCGGCGCTGTCCTCGATCGTGATTTGGATCAGCGTCCTGTGCTCGTAATCCATGGTGGTATCCCAAAGCTGTTCGGCGTCCATCTCACCCAGACCTTTGTAGCGCTGGATGTCCGCCTTGCCGGGCTTGTCGTCGAGAGACTTCATCAGCCGGCCCTGTTCTTCCTCGCTGTAGGTATAATATACGTCCTTGCCTTTCTTTACCTGATAGAGAGGAGGCTGCGCGGCGTAAACGTATCCGCCTTCGATCAGCGGCCGCATATATCTGTAGAAAAAAGTGAGAAGCAGAGTCCTGATGTGTGCGCCGTCGACGTCGGCATCGGTCATGATGATTATCTTATGGTACCTGAGCTTGTCGACGTTGAAATCCTCGCCAATACCGCAGCCGAAGGCGGTGATCATGTTCTTGATCTCGTCGGAGCTCAATATTCTGTCAAGACGGGCCTTCTCAACGTTGAGAATCTTGCCTCGCAAAGGCAGAATAGCCTGACGCTTACGGTCACGGCCGTCCTTAGCGCTGCCGCCGGCAGAATCACCCTCGACGAGAAAGATCTCGCACTGCGCAGGATCCTTATCAGAGCAGTCGGCCAGCTTGCCGGGCAGTGAAAAGCTGTCCAGCGCGCCTTTTCTTCTCGTCATGTCTCTGGCTTTTCTGGCTGCCTCTCTGGCGCGGGCCGCTTTGATGCACTTTTCCAGAATGACCTTGGCCTGAGACGGATTTTCTTCGAGGAAAGCCATCAGGTTCTCATTGGTAGAGGTCTCCACAAAGCCTCTTATATCCGGGTTGCCGAGCTTGGCCTTAGTCTGGCCTTCAAACTGCGGCTCCTCCAGCTTGACGGAAACGATGGCGGTCAGACCTTCTCTCACGTCGTCGCCGCTGAGAGAATCGTTATCCTTGAGGATCTTGGCTTTTTTGCCGTAATCGTTGAAGATTCTGGTCAGCGCGCTCTTGAAGCCGACGATATGAGTACCGCCGTCGGTGGTGTTGATGTTGTTGGCATAGCCAAGCACGAGCTCGCTGTAGCTGTCGGTGTACTGCATAGCTACTTCGACCTCGCAGTTTTCTTTTACTATTTCAAAATAGATGATGTCCTGATGGATCGGGTCCTTGTTCTGATTGATGAACTGGACGAATTCCTTGATGCCGCCTTCGTAGTGGAAGGTCTCGCTCTTTTTCTGTCCCTCGCGCTCATCCTTAAATACTATTTTGATGCCCTTGTTGAGGAAGGCCATCTCCCGCAGGCGATGCTGGAGCGTATCGTAATCGAAGACCGTGGTCTCGAAGATCTGCGGATCAGGCCAGAAGATCGTCTTTGAACCGGTCTTTTTAGATTCGCCGATGACTTCAAGCGGCGTTACCGTCTTGCCTTTTTCGTAGCACTGACGGTATATCTTGCCGTTTCTCTTGATCTCGACCTCCATATGCGTGGAAAGGGCGTTTACTACGGAAGCGCCCACGCCGTGCAGACCGCCGGAAACCTTATATCCTCCGCCGCCGAATTTGCCGCCGGCGTGCAGAATGGTATGGATAACTTCTACTGCCGGGATGCCCATCTTCGGATGCTTGTCCACCGGCATTCCGCGGCCGTCGTCCTCTACCATGATAGAATTGTCCTTGCAGATGGTTACATGAATGTTCTTGCAGTAGCCGGCCAGCGCCTCGTCGATACTGTTGTCGACGATCTCGTAAACGAGATGATGAAGTCCTCTTGCACCGGTACTTCCTATATACATGCCGGGTCTCTTTCTGACCGCTTCGAGACCCTCTAAGACTTGTATCTGGGCAGCGTCATACTGCCCATTCGTCTTTTCTTCTAATAAGCTCATTTTTTCACCCTTTTTCATAGATTTTAACAGGAAATATTATAGCACAAATTTGCGCCGTTTTCTATAAAAAATATATATTTTGGATAAATTTTATTATTTTTTCCTAAAAACTTGTAAAAACGTTATTTAAGGACTAAAAAAGCAATAAAAAATCGCAGATATATGTGGTTTTGAAGTGGCCCCCATTTAACGGACTTCATTACACAAACACTGGAAACAATGATATAATACCAGTAAGTATGGAGGGAGCCACTATGTCACAGTACACATCACAATTTAAGATTCAAATCGCCAAAGA
>CALWNX010000102.1 GCA_944382925.1 uncultured Clostridia bacterium
CCGCCTTGACGGCGCCGCCTACGATCATCATGAAGAAGAGCAGGCACATCAGCCCCCTGCTCATGGAACCGGCCTCGATAAAGCCGCCGGCGACAAAGTCCAGCGTCCCGTATTTTACATATATCCAAACGATAGCGGCAAAGAAGATCTGCCCGCTGATCAGCGTGTAAGCCAGATATTTGCGCCCCGAGGCTCTGGCCTTATCGTCGCGGTAATGAACCACCAGCGGATAGGTAGCTATCGTCAGCATTTCATAGAAGATGAAGAAGGTGATCAGATTGGCGGCAAAGGCGATGCCTATCGCCGAAGCCAGACAGACCGCAAAGGCCGCGAAATACCCGGTCTGGTTCTTTTCGCCGTGGCCGCGCATGTAACCGATCGAATAAACCGAAGTCAGGATCCACAGGCCGCTGGCTACGCAGGCGAAAACCATGCCGGCGCTGTCGGTGCGCAGCTTTAAGGTTATTCCCTCTGCGATCGTCCACAGCGACGATACATACACCTGACCGCCGGCCACCGCCGGAACCAGGGAAAACACCAGCCCCGCCATCAAAAGCGCCGCCGCCATCGTAAAGCTCTCGCGGACATTGGCTCTGACGCGGTTGCCGAGAACCAGTATCAGCACCGCTGCAAGCAGCGCGACCGCCACGGCCGCCGCCGGTCTCATGCTCATGATCTCGCCCGTCATAAGGTCACCTCCGAAAGCGCAGGAGCGAGGATTTCGCCCGCGATGTACGCATTGCCAAGGCCGAGCAGGATGATCGCCGCCGTCACGATCAGAAGCGGCGCCAGCATCTGCCACGGCAATTCAAGATGAAGCCTTCCCGCCGCCGCAGCCGGCGCGGCAGGTGCGTCCGGCGCAGTGTCCGGCGCGGCCGGCTCCGTGGCCGGCGCAGCAGGTGCGTCCGGTCCCGCTTCCGTTTTGGCGCTTCGTGCTGCCATGAACATCTGCTCGAAGATGCGGAAGAAATAGATGGCGCTCAAAAGGCTGCTGGCGATCAGCACCGCCACGAAGAGGTACTGTCCGTTCTGCACGGCCCCCAGCGCCAGATACCACTTGCTGAAAAAACCGGCAAAAGGCGGCAGGCCGATCATCGACAGCGCGCAGACCACCATGGCCAGCGCCGTCACCGGCATGCTGCGGTAGACCTGCCCCAGCTGGGTGATTTCATGGATGCCGTACTTGTATTTGAGAGCGCCGGAGGTATAAAAGAGCCCGGCCTTCATAAAGGCGTGGCTGACGATATGCAGCACCGCGCCCAAAAGCCCGTAATAGTTGCCGATGGCAAAGCCCATCGCGATGTAGCCCACCTGACCGATGCTCGAATAAGCGAGAATCTTGTTATATGTCTCATAGCGCAGCGCCTTGAGCGAGCCGAAGAGCACGCCCAGCACCGCCAGCACACCGATGAAGTCGAAAAACAGCTCCATCACGCGGCTGTCTCTGGCAAAGACAAAGAAGAAAAAGCGCAGCATCGCATAGGCCGGCACCTTGATCATGATGCCGGCGATCATCGGATCTGCGCCCGGATGCGCATAGGAATGGGCCGCCGGCTGCCAGCCGTGCAGCGGAAAGAGCGCCATCTTGATGCCGAAGCCGATGATCATGCAGGCGATGGAAAAGATGATCAGTGGGCTGTTTGCCAAATCGTTTTGCGCGATCGTCTCCGCCAGATCCGTCATGTTGAGCGTGCCGGTCGCCGCATAGAGAAAGCCGGCCCCCATCAGGTACATGCAGGCCCCGATCGTGCCGATCAGCAGATAGCGAAAGGCCGCGATCGGTCCCTTGCTCTCGCCCACCGCGATCAGTCCGTAGCCCGAGATGGCCGTGATTTCCATAAATACGTACAGGTTAAAGGCGTCGCCCGTCGAGGCCATGCCCAAAAGTCCCAGCGAGAGGAAAGCCAGCATGCTGTAATAGCCGGCCGACCGCACGGTAGTGCCGTCTCTTTCGCGCCTTTCAAAGGGGCTGCTGAACAGAGCAGTAGTAAAAGCGCCGATGGCCACCAGCAGCACGATGAGGCCGCTGAGCCCGTCGATCACAAACTCGATGCCGTAAACAGGCGGCCAGCCGCCGATGTAATAGTGGATCGCCTCGCCGCTGTTCACGACCTCGCAAAGCTGCAGGGCCGCGCAGACAGCCGCCCCAAAGAGCCCCCAGATCACGGCGCGCTTGCCCCAGTCGAGGCGGAAGTGCGATAAAAGAGGACACAGCAAGGTCGCCGCCAGCGGCAGCAGTATCACAAGTATGGGGAGATGGAACAAAAGCTGGCTCATCTGAGTTTTCCTCCCTTTCCCGTTATCTCCTCTTCTTCGATCGTACCGTATATGTCCTTGATCCTCATCAGCAGGGCCAGACCCACGCCGGTGGTGCCGAGGCTGACCACGATGGCCGTCAGCATCAGCGCGTGCGGCAGCGGGTTGATATAGGCGTCAGGCGAGGTCACCTGCCCCGCCAGCGCAACCGGCAGCGTCGCGCCTTCCTTCTGCCCGAAGGTGAGGAAGAAAAAGATGATCGCCACCTGCATCATGTTCATGCACATGAGCTTTTTCAGCAGGTTGCCGCAGCAGACCATGCCGTAGATGCTGATGCCGAAAAGGATCAGCGCCAGCATGTAGATGCCCCTGTCAGCGAGGAAATATTCGAGGTTATCAATAAGCTCAGTCATCGAAATCCGTCCTTTCCAGCACCACCTCAAGGATGGTGATGATTACGCCCGCCACGCAGATCATGACGCCGATCTCCACCATGAGGATGCCGTCCGCGTGCAGCTCGGCTTCGCTGGCAGCCGGAAACGGCAGCTTGCCCAGCTCCATAAAGCGTCCGCCGTTGAACATCGGCAGCACACCCGTCAGCGCGAAGAAGAAGGCTCCCAGCCCGGCGGTGATGATGCCAAGCTCCTCGCGGGCCTTCTGTTTTCTGCGCACATCGAATTTCGGCACGATCCGATTGAGCATATAGGCACAGGCCAGCAGCGCGCCCGCCTGGAAACCGCCGCCCAAGCTGATTTCGCCGTGAAACAGCACGTACATGCCGTAGATAAGGATGATCGGCACCACGATGCGGAAAGCTCCGTCCATCAGCATACTGCCGAAGATCGAGGTGCGGTAATATGCGATCATTTCCTTGTCCGTGCGCTTTTCCACCTTTTCCTTGGCCGAAAGTATGGTCCACACGGCCACGCCCGACAGCAGCATCACGCAGGTCTCAAAGAGCGTGTCGAAGCCGCGGTAATCGGCCAGCACAGCTGTGACGATGTTGTGCGCATGGGTGTCGGCGACGGCGTTGCTTATGTAATATTGCGAGATGTTGGTATTGGCCGGCGTATCAAGGGCGCCCACCGTGGGCAGGAATTTTCCTACCCTGACGGCGCCGATCCCCACCAGGAGGATGACCAGCAGGAGGCCGGCCGCCAGCCTTCTCCTACTCTTTCTTTCTTCCATCTTTATCCCTTCTGTTATGCACCGACTTGACGGCGATGATGAAATATACCGTAGATATGGTGCCGATGACGGCTTCCGTAAAGGCCACGTCCGCCGCGCCGATAAGGGCGTAAAGCAGCATGGCCGTAAGGCTGAAGGCGCAGTAGATGATGATGGCCGAAAGCAGCTTTCTGCCCATGATGATGCCGATGGCGATGGCGATCATGGCCACCAGCAGGATTCCTTCCAGTATCAGGATCGGCATCTTTATTGCACCTCCTTTTCTGCAGTGCCGGCCGGGCTGCCTGCCGCAGAGCCGGCGTTTTCTCGCTCGCGCATGCTCTGCTTGAAGGCCACGCGGATGATGATGTGAGTGCCGATCGGGCTGGCGATGAAGACCGCCATAAAGACGGCGAAAATCTTCAGACCCGTGGCGCTGAAGCCTTCGTATATCAGAAAGCCGATGCTGCACAGCACCAGTCCCGCCGATTCGCAGATGCCGGCGGCATGCAGGCGGGCGTAAAAATCCTTCAGGCGGAAAACGCCCACGGTAGTAATGAAGAAGCATATGAAGCCCAGGCTCAAAAATATCACCGTCATGACATCTCTAATGATCACGTCCGCCGCCTCCTTTGCTGCCCAGTATCTTGGCCACGATCACCGAGCTGATAAAGCCCAGCACGGCGTAGGCGATGGCGATGTCCACATACATGTCCCGGCGTCCGTCGATGAAGCCAATGAGGATGAGGATGAGAATGATGTTGGTGCACATCACGAGGATGCCGATGAAACGGTTATAGACGCCTTCGTTCATGAACAGGCGCACGAGCATCAGAAGCGTCAGCACGATGATGCCGATCAGATACCATATAAAATATGATTCCATAAATTTTTCCATGGCTTCCTCCGTCTGCGACCGGCCTTGCTTTCTGCCGGCCTTGCTTTCTGCGGCCCCGCGCCTAAACCTCGCCCGGGATGTCGACAAGCTCCCGCTCCGGCAGAGCCGTGAACCGGCAGGTCTCGCCGAAAAGCGCGGCCACCTTGCGCGGCATATTGCCGCTGAGCATTTCCTCGGCCGAGCTTTGGTTGAGCGCGTGTACTTCAAAGATCCCGCCTTCCATCACGTCGATGGTGATGGTGCCGGGCGTAAGAATGATGGAATTGGCTAAAACTACGGTAGCGATGGGATTCTCAAAAGGCATGGAAAAGTACACGATGCGCGGTTCGTAATCGAGAGTGGGCTTGAATATCTCGCGCGTGACGTCCAGAGTGGATTTGAATATTTCTTTTATCAGCCAGAGGCCGTAAGGTATCATTTTAAAGAAGTGCAGTCCGAGAGCGAAGTATTCTTGTTCGGTGCGGGGGTTTTTGACGATCAGAAGCGGAAAGCAGAGGATGGCGATCAC
>CALWNX010000103.1 GCA_944382925.1 uncultured Clostridia bacterium
CCTTCGTCCCAGGAAGCCAGCTTGTAAGGCCCGGTGCCGACCGGCTGGCGGAAAAAATCGGCTTCCTGCATGTCCTCTCCCGCAAGCAGGTGCTCGGGCAGAATCGACATCGTCATATAGTCGAGGAAAGCGGCGTTGGGCGCGGAAAGCCGGAACGTCACGGTGTGCTCGTCGACGACCGTGATTTCCTCCACATCCTCAAAGTTGGCGGCGTTTTCCGAGCCGTTTGACGGGTCCATGATGGCCTCGATCGTGAATTTGACATCGGCGGCCGTAAACGGCTCCCCGTCGTGCCAGCTGACGTTTTCTTCCAGCAGGAAGGTATAAGTATTGCTCGCCTCGTCGAAGCTCCACTCTCTGGCCAGTCCCGGCACGATCTCGTTATCGCCGTCATGGGCCGTCAGTCCGTCGAAAAGCAGAATGTTGATCTCGCCGTGCTCGTCCATGGCCGGGTTGATCCTCGTATAATCCCCGCTGCCATAGACCAGGGTTTCCGCGTTCCCGGCGGCGCTGTCCGCGCCGCCCCGTCCGCCCTGGCCCTGGCCGCCGCAGGCGGCCAGGGCCAGGGCCAGGGTGCATATCAGTATCGTCGTGATAGTCTTTCTCATCGTGCAGTCCTTTCCCGTGTGTCATACTTTCTCGCGCGTCGAAGCTGTCCGCCTCGCGCGCCGGGCGTGTTTTGCGCGCCGAAGCTGTCCGCCTCGCGCCGGGCGTAACGGCAACATAAAAAAATACGATTTT
The DNA here is from genome assembly GCA_944382925.1 of uncultured Clostridia bacterium. GTDB lineage: Bacteria > Bacillota > Clostridia > Peptostreptococcales > Anaerovoracaceae > Fimisoma. Next base: position 742 of record CALWNX010000103.1, read on the forward strand.
TCTTTTTCTGCAGAAAAATCGTATGTCTTCAGAGCATACATTAAAAATCGCGGCCGCGCCGTGTCGTTATCTCTCTCATGGAAGCTTCTGCTCCCGGCGGCCGGCTTCATGCCGGCGCAGTGTTATTATAACACTGCGCCGGCGCCCTGTCAACGGCGCCCTGCGCCGTTTATAATATGTGCTGGCTCTTTCGTTTCTTTACCCCATAATATGATCGACGTTGTCTGTTTTGGCTCAGGCGCCGCAAAAAGCCAACATTCCCTCCCATTTTCTTCCATTTTAAGGTCGTGCGGGAGCGTATGTTGGCTTTTTGCAAGCTTCATGTGATTTTAGACAACATTTTTTTGAGAAATTGTTATCCATTTCTGTATCCGCCGAGCAAAAAGCCAACATCGCCCGGCATCAGGTCAGGCGGGGCTGCACGCCGGCCACACATAAACAAAGCGCGGCGCACAAAACGCCGCGCTTTCGCGCCGGGCGGCCGCAGCATGCGGCCATGCGGCCGCCCGCGGGGTCTAGCCCGGTGGCCAGGTCAGCTTGCGCTTGCCGAGGATGTGGAAGTGCAGGTGCTTGACCGTCTGGAAGGCGTCCTCGCCGTTGTTGCTCACCACGCGGTAACCGTTTTCGAGGCCGAGCCCGGCGGCGATTTCATGAATCTTGTACATGATATAGCCGAGCAGTTCCTGGTCCTCAGCCTTCACATCGTCAAGAGACGATATGTGCTTTTTCGGGATCACCAGAACGTGCACAGGCGCCTGCGGTTCCAGATCGTGGAAGCAGATCAGCTTATCGTCCTCGTAGACGATGTTGGACGGGATTTCGTGCTGCGCTATGCCGCAAAAAACACAGTCTGCCATTTATATCTCTCCTTTCATGCCGTCTTTGTATATTTCAAGAAGCTTGACTTCCTGGAAACTATTGAGGAATTCGTCGCCGCCGCGGGCATAGACCTTGATGTAGTTGTCCGTATAGCCCGTGAGATACGAGCCTTCGCGCTCCTCAAAGAGCACGCGGCGCCTGTCTTTGACCGCGCGCCGGAAGAATTCCTGCGCCGCCCGTTCGCCGGCCTGTACCAGCAAAGCCACCCGCGCGTTTTTCTGCTTGGAAGCGACCTGCTGCGGTCTTTCCGCCGCCGCCGTGCCAGGCCGCCGCGAATAGCGAAAAGCGTGTACCTTGCAGAAGCCGGCCTGCTCAATCAGGCGCAGGCTGGCGGCAAAATCGTCTTCCGTCTCTCCCGGAAAGCCGGCGATGATGTCGGTGCTGATGCCGTAAAGTGGATCGAATTCCCGCAGTACCGCTGTGATACGCAGATACTGCTCTGCCGTGTAGGGCCTGTTCATCAGCGCCAGCACGTGATCGCTGCCGCTCTGTGCGGAAAGATGCAGATGGTGGCAAAGGCGTTCATATTTGAGCAGTCGCTTGACGTAGTCCGCGTTGACGACAGCCGGCTCCAGCGAGCTGAGCCTGAGGCGGAAGTCGCCGGGCAGGGCGTTCAGCGCCGCGATCAGCCCCTCGATGCCGTCTTCCCAGCCGGGATAGCGAGCGACAAAGCTTTCCTCTCGCCCGTAAAGCGCGGTGTTGATGCCGGTCAGGATCAGCTCCTTGAAGCCGCGTGAAAGCAACGCTTTGGCTTCCGCCACCACTTCCTGCGGGTCACGGCTCCTGACCTTTCCCCGCGCAAGGGGAATCACGCAGTAAGCGCAGAAACGGTCGCAGCCCTCCTGCACCTTGATATAGGCGCGGGTGCGCGATTCCATGGAACAGATGATGCCGCGGTCCTGATATTCGCAGAGCTCGTCGTAGCCGCGCACATGCAGGCTGCGCCCGCCGCCTGCCAGAGCTTCCTGCACGTAGGAAAGAAGCTGGCCTTTTTCTCCGCTGCCGGCCACGATGTCCACTTCCGGCATCTGCCAAAGCTCCTGCGCCCCGATCTGCGCATAGCAGCCGGTGACCGCGACTACCGCCGCGGGATTAAGACGCTTCATGCGCCTGATGTACTGCCGCGACTTGCGGTCGGCGATGCCTGTAACCGTGCAGGTATTTATGACATAAACGTCTGCAAGCTCGTCCTCGCCCACGAGCTCAAAGCCGGCCGCCGCAAACTGCTCGCGCATGGCTTCGCTCTCGTACTGGTTGACCTTGCAGCCCAAAGTGTGAAAAGCTGCCTTCATAAAAAACTCCTTTTGGTTATTATATCATATAAGCCGCGCGGGCGGAATATATTATTGCCAGCAGAAAGGGACCCGAAAAAACCGAAAGCAGCCCGAAGGGAGTTCGCATTATGAAAAGATGCCTTTATATATTTCTCATCCTCGCCTCATGCCTCAGCCTGGCAGCGTTTGCCGTTCCCGCATCCGGCTCTGATCTCAAGGACGCGCGCGAAGAAATTGAGCTGCCGGTGCTCATGTACCACGGCCTCACCGAAACGGCAGAAGCTGCCGACGAATACAATATTCCCGCCTCCGCCTTTGAAAGCGATCTTCGCTGGCTGAGCGAGCACGGCTTTACCAGCGTTTCCGTCAGCCAGCTGGCAGCCTACGCAAGTGACGGCAGCGCCTTGCCGGAAAAGCCGGTTCTCATCACCTTCGACGACGGCTATTACAACAACTACGCCCTCGCCCTGCCGCTGCTGGAAAAATATCACATGAAGGCCGTCGTTTCCGTGATCGGCGAGAAAGCCGACCAGAGCTCCGGCGACCTCTACAGAAATCTGACAAATTCCAGCCTTTCCTGGGGTGAGATCGCGCTGCTGGCAAAGAGCGGCTGTGTGGAGATCGGCAACCATACTTATACGCTGCACCACGCAGACGGCGGCCGCAAGGGAGCAGGCAGGCTGGCAGGCGAAAGCGCGGAGGATTACGCAAACGTGCTGCGCGCCGATCTTTCTGCGCTGCAGGAAAAAGTTTCATCCGTCACCGGCAGCGCGCCGCTGCTTTTCGCCTGGCCTTACGGCGAGTATCCGCCGGACGGCAGCGCCGACGCGGTCCTCAAGGAGCTCGGCTTTGCGGCCTCAGTGACCAGCTACCAGAAAATGAACGTCATCAAAAGGGGCGAGCCCGACTCGCTTTTCGGTCTGAAAAGATTTTTGCGCACTCCTGATTTTGACATCGGATCAATAATCTGTTAAAATTACACCATAAGGAAAAAGATCACAGGGGGTGAAACGAATGAATCTACCGGAAAGAAAAGAAAAGAGAGCTGACATCACCGTCGATGTCGATGTTTCCAAGATCGTGAGAAATGTGAGCATCGCAGGGGTATTGGTCGTAGGCATCATCTTTGGCTGCGCCACCTTCCGCAAGGTGATGCAGTGGCAGCGCGAAGAATAACGGCCGGCGCGGAAAATCGGTCGGCGCGGTGCAGTATCAAAATGTAGACAAACCCCGGGCAGCTTTGCGATACTGCCTGGGGTTTATCTATAATCTAAGGCCGGCGGCCGAGCTTTGCAGGGTGCAAGAAATTTCCCTCTTCTCGGAAGGAAACTTCGCCTCAAGGGAGCAGAGGACAAATTTTTCTCCTCTCCCTGCCCAAAATCACTGGGCTCAAGTGAATAGGACGCTGCTTTGCCGGCAACGCAACCCAAAAAATCACTCTGCATGAGGCGAATCTCTGCTCATGCAGACTTTTTTTACCGTGCTCTTCCCTTAAACGCCAGCGCGTGCGGCATTAGAGGAGAAAATCTTGTCCTCTGTTCCCTTTCAGCCTTAAGCTTGACCAAAAAGAGGAGAAAAAACAATGCCAGGGATAAGGATAAGCTGCTCTCACACCGGGTAAGCCGCCGCAAGCAAAGCATCCCGTCACATTTCCAGCTCGTACATGATCATTGCGATCGCCGCCGGGCCGGCCGTTTCCGTGCGCAGGATCGTGCGCCCCAGACTCACGCCCGCAATGCCCCTGTCTGCCAGCATTTGCGCCTCTTTCTCGCTGAAACCGCCTTCCGGCCCGATGAGAACCGCCACCGTTTTTATGGCCCGGCCGGCCGCTTCCTGCCGCAACAAGTCCTTGAGCGTATAATTCTCTTCGTTTTCATAGGGAAACACGACCAGATCGTAATTAGACAATTCATCTAGCAGAGCCGCAAAGTCCTGCGGCTCGCTGACCTGCGGCACGAGGCCGCGCCGGCACTGTTTGACAGCCTCGGCGCTGATCTTCTGCCAGCGGGCCAGCTTCTTGCCGAAATTGCCGCGGTCCACCACGACGGTCCGCTCCATGAACACCGGCGCGATGGTCAAAACCCCCAGCTCGACGGAGCGCTGAATGATCTCATCCATCTTGCTGCCCTTGGGTATGCCCTGGTAGAGCGTGATTTTAAGCCGGGGCTCGCGGGCAAACTTCTGCTTGTCCAGGATCAGAAGGCGGGCTTCATCCTCGCTGAGGCTTTCGATGCGCGTCCTATATTCAAAGCTCGTCTTGTCCGAGATGTCGAGCTCATCGCCGGGCGCAAGGCGCAGCACCCGCCTCATGTGATGCAGCTCGTTCCTGTCGTCTATGATTATGTAACGTCCCTGCACGGCGGCGGGGTCAACAAAAAATCTGCTCATACTTCCTCCTTGTTCCGGGTTTCGGACTCATTGCCAGCGTGCGGCTCACTGCCAGCGTGCATCTCACTGCCAGCGTGCGGCGATCGCGCACCACATGCCGTCCTGGCGGATTTCCTCGATGGCAAAGCCGGCCTCGCGGATGGCTGCCTCCACCTCGGCACACTTTTCTGCGAGGATGCCGGAGGAAATATACAGGCCGCCGCGGCGCAGATGCTGGCCGGCATGGGGGCTGAGCATGATCACCAGATCGGCCATCAGGTTGGCAGCGATCAGATCAGCTTCAAAATCAAGCCCTTTGGTCAGATCGCCCTGCTGCACCCTGACAGTAGCTTCACAGCCGTTGAGCGCCACATTTTCGCGCGAGACAAAGACCGCCTGCGGATCGATGTCGACCGCGAGCACTGCAGAAGCGCCCAGCAGAGCTGCGCCGATCGAAAGGATTCCCGAACCGCAGCCGATGTCGAGCACCCGCTCGCCCGGCTGCAAATATTTTTCCAGCAGGGCAAGGCACAAAGATGTAGTCTCATGCGTGCCGGTGCCGAAGGCCATGCCGGGGTCGATCTCGATGACCAGCTCGTCCGCGGACGGCGTGTAATTTTCCCAGGTCGGCTTGACCGTCAGCCTTTCCGTGATGCGCGCCGGCTTGAAATATTTCTTCCACTCGTCCTTCCAGGCGCTGTCATCCTCCGTAGAAATTTCCGCTGTCAGCCCGGCGAAGGTCTGCTGCGCCTGCGCAGTCAGCTCTGATGCAAGGCGGCGGTTTGCCGCGCTGTCCTCCAGATAAAAGGTGATCCGCGGCTTTATTTCCGCTCCTTTGAGCACCGCCGGGTCGACATAGTCCCACTCATAATCTTCTTTTTTGTTTAGCAGCTCGGCAAGATCGGCCGGATCGTCGACCACCGTATCCGTGATGCCCGCAGCCAGCAAAAATCCCGTCAGCTCTTCGAGCTGTCCGTCTGTCGGCGTGAGCCTGATCTCGATGTATTTCATGCGCAAACGCCCTCCTTGTCTTCACCTTTATTAAAGTATAGCAGAAAACCTCTGCGCCGGCAACAAAGCAGCCGGCGGCAAAGGGCAGTTGTGCACAGGCGCAGATCATGATAGAATAAAAAAAAGTCGTCGCTAAGGACGAAAGGCGGTGTGCGTTATGAAAAAAGACCTCTTTACGACCGGAGAATTCGCCGGCATCTGCAACGTCAACAAGCAGACGCTGTTTTACTACGACCGCGAGGGGATTTTCTGCCCGGAGGTCATCGCCGAAAACGGCTACCGTTACTATTCTTATACGCAGATCGAGACCTTTACGGTCATCACCATGCTGCGCGACCTGGGAGTCAGCGTGCGCGAAATCAAGGCGCACATGGAGCATCCGACACCGCAGGCTCTGATCGAGCTGATGGAATCTAAAAAAGCGGAAATCGACAAAAAGCTCAAGGCGCTCGAATGGTCCCGCAAATATATCGACAACCGCATCAGGATCACCAGAGAAGGTCTGGCGGCCCGGGCAGGAGAAATCATCAGGCAGGAAATTGCCGACAGATACCTGATCACCTCTGATTATACCGGCACCGACGTGACCGTCGGCGTGACGAGGGCCATCGGCGACCATCTCGACCGCTGCGCAGAGCTCGGCCTTTACAGCGCCTGTCCCATCGGCTGCATGATCCCGACCGAAAGCGTCAACGAGCAGGGCTACAGATACGCCAAATTTTATACGGGAATAGATAAAACCCACGCTCCCGCAGAGGCTATCGTCGCTTCGGGAGGGTCCCATCTCGTGATCTATGACGATCACGGATACGAAAATGTCTGGCAAAACTGCCGGGCTCTTCTCGAATACGGGCGGGAGCATGGGCTTAATCTCGGAAAGAATATCTTCGAGGATGTAATCCTCGACGATCTGTCCACAAAAGGTTATTTCAATTATCTTGTCAAGCTGTCGGTGCGGATCGACCGCTGAAGCGTCCTGCTGAGCGGCAATACGCCAATGCCGGCGCCTACTCAAATATTTCCACGAATTCCTCGATGTCCACATCTTCACCGCGCTCGCGTCTTGCCAGCGCGTCTTTTACGCGGCCGAAAAGCTCCTTGGTGATCGTGAACTTGCGCATGATCAGCGCTACCAGCAGCATGGCCGCGCCCGGTATTACCACCAGCGCGTTTTCCACCCACACCAGCGCCGTCTGCGATTGCACGGCTGCCTCGTTGTCAAAGCCGGCCGCTTCGAGGATGATACCCAGCATCTGCAAGCCGACGGCGATGGAAATCGACTCGCTGAGCGCCTGCAGCGAAATCACTGCGCCGGAGCGCTTCTCGCCGGAAATCAGCTCTTCCACCTCACACACGTCATAGATCATCGACGGCATGAACTGCCAGTAGCAGGCGTTGGCCACCGCGTAGACCAGACAGACGAAGATTAGCACTGCCATGGAGCTGACGCCCACGAAGCGGGAAGCGATCATCAGCACGCCGCAGATTCCCATCACGTACTTGAATACGTCTTTTTTATCTGCCCGTCCGGCCAGCTTGGACACGAACGGCACCGTCGCTACGCCGGCCACCGTGATCATCATCAGCACCGCAGAAATCGTCGTCTCAGAAAGTCCCATGTTGAAGGTCATGAAGAAAACGCGGTCTGAAGAAAATGTGATGTTGGCGATCAGATACGCCAGGCTGGCGCCGATGATCACTCTGATCGGCTTGAGCTTGAGGATGTTCCAATATTCTTTCAGTATGGAAGGCAGCGCCCTGATAAATGACTGCTTGTTTTCTTTCTTCGGTCTGACAAAGGTGCCCTTGACGTCGTCGTTTTTGATCGTCAGCGCACAGATCAGCAGGGCTGCCGCGCCGCAGACACCGACGAAAATACCCACGATCTGCCAGGACTGCTGCACGTTCCGGCCCAGATGATTCATACAGAAATCGACGATGATCGTCGGCAGCACCATGCCCACGCACATGCCCACCTGGTTGAAGACGTAAGCCACCGAACGCAGCACCGTCCGCTCGTCGTAATCGTCCGTCAGGTCCGATCCCCAGGCCAGGTACGGCACGAAGAAGGACGAAAAACAGGTCCAGTACAGGAGCACCATCACTATGTAATAGATGACCTTGACGGTCGGCGAAGCGTCGATCGCCGTAAACAACAGGCTGGTCACGATCGCCACCGGAAAGGCCGCCGCCAGCAGGAAAGGCTTCCTGCGGCCGAAGCGGGTGATAGCGCTGTCGGACTTAAAGCCGACTACCGGCGCGCACAGAGCTTCCCAGAAGGAACCGATCGCTGAAATTGTTCCCGCTATGGCCGGGTTGACTCCGGCTACCGTCGTCAGAAACAGCAGCAGGTACGTGCCTGCCAGCATATATAGAGCATTGTCGCATACGGCGCCGATGCCGTATGAAAGTTTCGTTTTTCCACTCAGCTTCACAACATCCACCTCTTTCATTTATATAAAAAGCATAAAGTATATAGTTAGTATATAGTCAAGAGGTTTTTGTTATTTTCTGTATTTTTTTCAATCAGTCTGCCATCGCTTTCAGTGCGCCGGAGACGATCAGCCGGCAACCGGTCGCCGCCTGAATTTCTTCCAGCGTGTAATCCGGGTGAAGCTCTTCCAGCACGATGCCCTCGTCCGTTACGCGCATCACGCCCATTTCGGTGATGATCATATCCACGCAGTTGATGGCGGTGTACGGCAGCGTGCATTCTTCAAGGATCTTCGGCTTGCCCTTCTGCGTGTGCAGCATGGCTACGATCACCTTTTTAGCGCCTACGACCAGATCCATGGCTCCGCCCATGCCCGGCACCATCTTGCCCGGAATGATCCAGTTGGCGATGTTGCCGTGACGGTCTACCTCCAGGGCTCCCAGCACGGTCGCATCCACATGTCCGCCGCGGATGATCGCAAAGGAAGTCGCGCTGTCGAAATACTGCCCGCCCGGCAGGATGGAAACGTACTGGGCGCCGGCATTGATTACATCTTCGTCCGGCAGGATAGGCTTGCTGCCCATGCCCATGATGCCGTTTTCCGACTGCAAAATGATATCCACACCCTCAGGCAGGCACTCTGCTACCATAGTCGGCAGGCCGATGCCCAGATTCACCACATCGCCGTCGTTAAGCTCTCTGGCTACTCTTCTGGCTATTCTTTCCTTCATATCTACCATGTCTTTTCACCTCCTACTACTGCGTCGACAAAGATTCCTGACGTCTTGACCTGATTAGGATCGAGCGTACCCGTATGCACGATTTCATAAGTGCCGACGATGACGTAGTCGGCGGCCATAGCCATCAATGGGTTGAAATTCTGGGTCGTACCGTTGTAGAGGGTGTTACCGAATTCGTCGCACACCGAAGCTCTGACCAGGGCAAACTCCGCGCGCAGCGGTTCCTCGAGCAGATAGTCCCTGCCGTGAAGATTGATCACCTGCTTGCCTTCTGCCACGATGGTGCCTACCCCTGTCGGCGTCAGAAAACCGCCCAGCCCCGCGCCGCCGGAACGAATCCTTTCGGCAAACGTGCCCTGCGGAATGAGCTGGCATTCGAGCTTGTCCTCTTTCACATCGGTGTTCATGCGCTGTGCCACCTCCGGGTTGAGGCCTACGTGTGTGGCGATCAG
>CALWNX010000104.1 GCA_944382925.1 uncultured Clostridia bacterium
TGTCAAAGCCGCAGCAGCGCGCGAGCCGGCGCGCCTCATCAAAAGCATAATCCAGAGAAGACGTCCAGTGGCTGTCGCTGGAAAGAATGATCTTTCCGCCGCCCTGGCGTATTTTTTTGAGGATGGCTTCCGCGGGATAAGGGACGCTGCGCAGTTCCTTGGACATGGCGCCGGTGTTGATCTCAAAGAGCCGTTTTGCCGGCAGCAGCGCGGCCAGCGCCTTGTCAACCGCAGCGACATAGCGTGGGTGACTTTCGTCAAAGAAATGCTCTTTCTCGTTGAATTTGGTGATCAGGTCGAAATGGCCGATGATGTCGCAGCCCGTCACCTTTGGCACAAGCGCGACGCGGGCGAAATAGTCCTCGGCCAGAGCCAGCGCATCGCCGCCGTAAAATTTCTCGATCGCGTTTTGCAGCCTTTCAATGCTGTAATCGACAAAGACAAAGGAAGACGGGCTCATGGGAAGCCCTTCCTTGTGGAAGGCGTGCACGGAGCCGATCGTATAGGCGAAGCCTCTGGCCGGCTGGGTGGCGTAGTAATCCTGCTCCAGACCGCAGAGGATCAGGAGCCGCTCGCGGTACTTTTCCCGCAGGCGGGCGATTTCCGCCTTGTAGGAAGGGATGTCGCGGTCGGCGATGCAGCCGGCGCCGTCGAAGGAGGAAGAGCTGTGGCCTGAAAAGCCCAGCACGTCGAAGCCCTTTTCGATCGCCGCCAGCACCATTTCCTCCGGCGTATTCCTGCCGTCGCAGAAGCAGGTGTGCGTATGCAGATTGACCTTTCTCATCTTTTCATCTCCTCAAAATCTGATTGAACTAGATAAATTTTACCTGCCCGGACGGCTGTCTGTCAAGCGCGGTGAATCCTCGCGGTGAATTCCTGCGCCAAACTGCGGCGGACGTGGTATAATATACGGAAAGGAGGGACGCACGATGGGAAAGATCAGAGCCGTATGTATCAGCAGGGAGAAGGGCACGGCCAAGAGCAGCGTGGGCCGGGCGCTGGCCGTAGAGGATTTTGGCCTCGAAAACGACGCGCACGCCGGTAAATGGCACCGCCAGGTCAGCCTGCTGCCATACGAGGAAATCGAGAAGTTTAAGGCTAAAGGCGCGCCGGTCACAGACGGCAGCTTCGGCGAAAATCTCATCACCGAAGGGATCAAGCTGCGCGAGCTGCCGCCCGGCACCAGGCTCAGGGCCGGCGGGGCGTTGCTGGAGGTGACGCAGATCGGCAAGGAGTGCCACAGCCGCTGCGCCATTGGCCGGGCCATGGGACATTGCATCATGCCGGAGGAAGGGATCTTTGCCCGCGTGCTTGCCGGCGGCGTGATCGAGGCCGGCGACGCCATCGAAATCGTCGGCGACACTTCGCCAGCAAAGGAAGGAACGAAATGAATCTGTTAAAAGTGGACGATCTTGCGGAAGCGCTGGCCAAGCTGACAGTGCGGGCTGCCTGCGTGCAGCCGCCGGTCGAAGAGGCGGGCCTTGAGCAGTGCCTGGGGCGGACGCTGGCCGCGGACATATATGCTGAAGAAAACATTCCCGCCTTTGCCCGTGCGGTGATGGACGGATACGCCGTGCGCGCCGCCGATGTGCAGGGCGCAGGTGAGAGCATACCGGCCTTTCTTTCCGTCACCGGCGAAGTACGGATGGGGGAAGAAGCCGGATTTGCGATCGGCGCGGGCGAGTGCGCCTATGTGCCGACCGGGGCGATGCTGCCTGAAGGCGCGGACGCCGTGGTGATGGAAGAATACTGCGAGAAGACTTCTCCCGGCAAGATAGCGGCCTATAAGAGCGAAGCGCCGGGCAGCAACGTGGCGGCCGCCGGCGAAGATATGAAAAAGGGCGAGCTGGTGTTAAGACGCGGACGCCGCCTCAAGCCGCAGGATCTCGGCCTGCTGGCGGCGCTCGGACGGGCGCAGGTCAGCGTTTACCGGCCGTATCGCGTCTTCATCATTTCGACGGGCGACGAGCTGGCCGGGCCGGAAGAAGAAGCGAGCGGAGGCCGCATCAGGGATGTCAACACCTATGGCCTGATCGGTAAGGCGGCGGCCGCGGGCTTTGTGATCAGCGGACGGCAGCGCGTTAAAGACGTGGAAGAGCTGCTGGCGCAGGCTGTGGAAGAAGGCAAGCAGAAAGCCGATATTGTGGTCATTTCCGGCGGCAGCTCCAAGGGGCGCCGGGACGTGACGGCAGCGGTCATCGAGCAGGCCGCCAGCAGCGGTGTTTTTACCCACGGGATCGCGGTAAAGCCCGGCAAGCCGACCATCCTCGGCGTGGACGAGCCGAGCGCGACGGTGCTGGCCGGCCTGCCGGGACACCCGGTGGCGGCGCTGATGCTCTTTGAACTGATCGTCGGCGGCCTCTGGCGGGCGCAGACCGGCCAGGAGCCGAGGCGCGGCATCAGAGCCAGACTCAGCATCAACCTGCCGGCCACGCCCGGACGTCAGACCTTTCAGCTCGTCAAGCTGCGGGCGGACGGCGGAGAAGTTAACATTGCCGAGCCGGTGCTGGGCAAATCGGGTATGATCTATACCATGAGCCGCGCCGACGGCTATATCGTGATAGATAAGAACCGCGAAGGCCTGAAACAGGGCGAAGCGGTGGAGGTCTTCCTCTTTTAAGAAGGAGAGAGATAAAAGATGAGCAAGAGAAATCTGTATCTGCAAACCGTGCCGGTGGAGGAGGCCGTAGAAAAATACAGCGCTGAGCTGGCCAAAGTGCTGCGGGCGGACACGGAGACGAAGGCGGCCGGTGACTGCCTCGGGCAGGTGACGGCGGCGGCGGTCTTCGCCCGCTGCTGCTCGCCGCTCTTCAACGACGCCGCCATGGACGGTATCGCCGTGCGGGCGGCTGACACCAGGACGGCTTCGGAACAGGAGCCGCTGCTTTTGACAGAAGGAAAAGATTATATCGAAATAGATACGGGCGACCCGATACGTCTTCCCTACGATGCCGTCATCATGGCCGAGGACGTGCTGGTGGAAGACGAAAGCCATGTGCGCATCACCGGGGCGGCTCCGGCCTGGCAGCATGTGCGGCCGATCGGTGAAGATATTATCGAGGGAGAAATGCTGATACCGAGCGGGCATCTGCTGCGCCCCGTGGACATAGCGGCCGCCATCGCCGGCGGCAACGCCGAGCTTGAGGTTTTCCGTCGCCCGCGCGTGGCGATCATTCCCACCGGAGATGAGATCGTCAGCGGCCTGGACGGCAAGGAGGGCGCGGCTGCCAGCGGCAGCATCATCGACTCCAATTCCTATATGTTCAGCGGCATGGTCAGCGAGGCAGGCGGCCTGGCGCAGATATATGCGCCCGTCGAGGACGACTACGAAAAACTGAAGACAGCGGTGCTGGCGGCCGCCGAGGAGAGCGATGTGGTGATCGTCAACGCCGGCTCCAGCGCCGGACGCGAAGACTATACCGTCCATGTGCTGCGCGAGATCGGCAGAGTCATCGTCCACGGCGTGGCCATCAAGCCGGGCAAGCCGGTGATCCTCGCCATCGCAGGCGGCAAGCCGGTGATCGGCCTGCCGGGCTATCCCGTTTCCGCCTATATCGATTTTGAAAATTTCGTCCTTCCCGTGCTTAATATGCTGACGGGAAGGCAGGGCACGAATCGCAAGACCGTGAAGGCCGTGCTTTCCAAGCGCCTTGTCTCCTCGCTCAAGCACAGGGAGTATGTGCGCGTGCGCGTGGGCAAGGTGAAGGACCGCTTTGTCGCCTCGCCGCTGGCGCGCGGAGCCGGGGCGGCCATGAGCCTGGTCAAAGCCGACGGATTTTGCGTGATCCCGCAAAACAGCGAAGGCTTCGAGGCCGGCGAGGAAGTGGAGATCGAGCTCTACAAATCGCCGCAGGAGCTGGGCCACACCCTCGTTTCCATCGGCAGCCACGATCTGATTCTCGACGTGATCGCCGATAAGATCAGCCTCTCCAGCTCGCATGTAGGCAGCATGGGCGGACTTTTGGCCCTGCAGCGAGGCGAGACGACGATCGCCCCGACGCATCTTTTGAACATGGAGACCGGCGAATACAACGTCTCTTACATCAGGGAGCTGTTCCCGGGGCGGAAGATGGCGCTGATCAAGGGCGTGACGCGCATCCAGGGCATCATGGTCAAGAAAGGCAATCCGCTGGGCATCAAAGGTGTGGCCGATCTGACCAGATGCCGCTATGTCAACCGTCAGAAAGGCGCCGGCACCAGAGTGCTGCTCGACTACAAGCTCGCGCAGCTGGGCATCGATCCCGCCGCCATCGACGGCTACGACAAGGAAGCGACCACGCACATGGCGGTGGCGGCGCTGGTAGCCAGAGAGGACATCGACGCCGGCATGGGCATCGAATCGGCGGCGCGGGCCATGGGACTGGATTTCATCGAGGTCGGACCGGAGGAATACGACTTCGCCCTCGCGCAGGAATCGCTTGCGCTGCCGGAGGTGCAGGATTTCATCGCAGTGCTCAAAAGCGAAGATTTCCACCGGCGGCTGGCCAAGATGGGCGGCTACGGCTGGGAAAGGAGCGGCGAGATAGTCATCATTGATTAGCGTGCATCAAACCGCCTCCCGTCTCATACATTTTATAGCGGAAAGTATCGCGCCTGCCGCCGGGCGGCCTTTTCCGGCCGCCCGACGGCAGGCGCGTCGCAAAAGACGCAGGGGGGGAGATCGTGTTTTGAAGCTGATAGAAGAAATGGCGTATGATCTGGACTTCAACGAGCCGAAGGTCACCGTCAGCGAAAAGCTGGCGGCGCTCGAAAACGTCAAAGCCATCGTGATGATCAGCGAGACGGCGCTGACCGTACAGTGCGGCCGCGCTTATGTGACCCTGAAGGGCCGCGATTTCGTCATCCGCGAGATCTTTGAGGGGAGGCTTCTCGTTGAGGGCAGGATACAGGGACTTGAGTTTTTCGGCGCACAGGATAAAGATCAGGATCGAGGGCTTTCGCACAGACAGGCTGCTCGATAAGGCGATGAAAAAGGGCCTGCTGCTGCGGGATATACGGATCATTTCTCCCCTGCAGGTGGTCTGCTGGACGACGAAGGAAGACTACCGGGAGCTGAAAAAGCTGGCCGGGGCGCTCTACCGCCTCAGCATCCAGGAAGAGCGGGGCGCCGGCTTTCGCGCGGGACGCTTTCTGCGCCGGCCAGTGGCGTTCGCGGGCGTGCTTCTGGTACTGGCGCTGGTCATCGGCCAGTCTTTTTTTATCAGGACGATAGAAATCAGCGGCTACAAGGCGATCCCGGAAACACTCCTCAGGCAGTGTCTGAGCGAGAGCGGCGTGGAAGAGGGAGCTTTTCGCCCGCAGATAGACTGGCAGGCGGCCGAGGCGCATATATACGAAACCTTTCCGCAGGTGACCTGGCTGAGGCTCGCCTACGACGGCCGCAAGGTCTTTCTCGACATCGCCGAGGCGGAGGATCCGGTCGTGACGGAGGATTTCGGTCAGAAGAGCAGCGCGCGCTACAGCAATATCGTCGCTATACAGTCCGGCTACGTTGAGACTGTCAGCGCCTACCGCGGGCTGGCGCTGGTGGAGGAGGAGCAGTTCGTGCAGAAGGGACAGGTGCTGATCAGCGGCTATGTGCCGCTCACCTCGACGACTTACGACGAGGACGCGCCGGAGGGCTATTATGTCAGAAGCAGCGGCGAGATCTGGGCGCGGGTGCCTTATCGCCTGCACTTCAATCAGGAACGCTACATCATTCCGGCTGCGGGCGCAGGCGGAGAAGCGGAGGGTGCCGAAAGCGGCATAGTGGCTTCGCGCCGGGAAAAGACCGCGGAGGAAGCGCGCGCTAGGGCGGAGCAGCAGCTGCGGCAGTGGGCAGAGGAAAATTTGCCTGCCGAGGCGCAAATACTAAATAAAGATTTGAATTTTTCCTATAAAGAAAATATAATAGAAGTAGGTATGACTATCGAGGTCAGACAGCAAATCGGAGAAGAACAGGAGATACTAATTGGAGAGGAAAGTACAGATACTCAAGGAGATCGACAGGGCTGAGCTCTTCGGCAGCCTGGACGCCAATCTCGATATGATCAGGGAGGCGACGGGCGTCGATATTTTTCAGAGAGACGACGGTCTGACGATGATCGCTTCAGGCGATGGCCTCACGCCGCAGCAGCAGGAAGAAGCGCTCGACACGGCGCAGGGCATCATTGATGAGTTTATCAACATACTGGCGCAGGGCGAGAGCCTGGGCAAGCAGAAGGCCGCCTACGTGATCGGGCTCAAAAAAGAGGGCCTTTCCTACAGAGAGAGCAATATTTCCAGAGACATTATCTGCTTTACGCATAAGGGCAAGCCGCTGAAGCCCAAGACGCTGGGACAGCGGCTCTACGTGGACAGCATCAGAAAGAGGGACATAGTCTTTGGCATCGGCCCGGCCGGCACCGGCAAGACCTATATCGCCGTGGCCATGGCGGTCAACGCCTTCAAGAACAAGGAAGTGCAGAAGATCATCCTCACCCGGCCGGCGGTGGAGGCCGGCGAGCGGCTGGGATTTCTGCCGGGCGATATGCAGGACAAGGTGGATCCTTATCTCAGACCGCTGTACGACGCGCTTTACGATGTTCTGGGGCGCGACGCCGCGCTCAGGCTCAAGGAGAAGGAAGCCATCGAGGTCGTTCCGCTCGCTTACATGCGCGGACGCACGCTGGACAACTCCTTCATCATTTTAGACGAGGCGCAGAACACGACGCGCGAGCAGATGAAGATGTTCCTCACCAGGATGGGCTTCGGCTCCAAGGTGGTGGTGACCGGCGACATCACGCAGATCGACCTGCCCAAGGGCAAAAAGTCGGGGCTGGTGGAGGCCGCCCGCGTGCTTAAAAACGTGGAGGGCATCGATTTCTGCCATCTGAGGGAAGCGGACGTCGTGCGCCATGAGCTGGTGAAGAGGATCATCGGCGCCTACGACCGCTATTACAGGACTTATCCGGAGGAAATGCAAGAATGAAGATAATCTTTGACGACGAGGGCGCTGAGCTTTTTCTGCCGCCGCTTCCCGTCATGGAAGAGGCGGGAACCTTTCTGCTGGCAGAAGAGGGCGCGGACGGCGCGCGGGCGGAGGTGAGCCTGACGATCGTCTCCCCTGCCGAAATAAAGGAGCTCAACGCCTGTTACCGCGGTGTTGACAGCGTGACGGACGTGCTTTCGTTTCCGCAGTTTGAGAGCGCAGAGGACTTTCCGCCGGCGGGCGAGCTGGTGCTGGGCGATGTGGTGATCTGCGCGGAGCGGGCGCGCTGCCAGGCGGAGGAGTTCGGTCATTCGCTCGAGCGGGAGCTGGTCTACCTGTTCGTGCACAGCATGCTGCATCTGCTGGGCTACGATCATATGGACGAGGAAGAAAAGCGCATCATGCGCGCAAAGGAAGAGCATGTGATGGAGCATGTCTCGCTGAGGAGGTAAAGATGACAGACAGAGAGCTTTTGAAAATCGCGCTTTCCATGACGGAGCGCGCTTATGCGCCGTTTTCCGGCTTTTGTGTGGGCGCCGCGCTGCTGACTAAGGACGGGCGCGTGTTTACCGGCGTCAACATAGAAAATTCGTCGCTGGGAGCGACGATCTGCGCCGAGCGCACTGCCTTTGTCAAGGCGATCTCGGAAGGTGCGCGCGAGTTTGAAGCGGTTGCGGTGGTGTC
The DNA here is from genome assembly GCA_944382925.1 of uncultured Clostridia bacterium. Classification (GTDB taxonomy): domain Bacteria; phylum Bacillota; class Clostridia; order Peptostreptococcales; family Anaerovoracaceae; genus Fimisoma. The sequence continues at coordinate 7,634 of CALWNX010000104.1, forward strand.
CGGCGAGGGCGCGGTCTGGCCCTGCGGTATCTGCCGCCAGTTCATGAAGGAATTCTGCGACGATGACTTCCGCATCATCACCGGCGACGAAGACGGCCCGCTCCAGGTGATGACGATGGCGGAAATCCTGCCGGGCGGCTTTCGCCTGGAACGCTGAGAAGCGCCGCGCCGGTTTTGCCGCGCCGGTTTTGCCGCGCCGGTTTTGCCGCGCCGGTTTTGGCGGTTCAACGCTATTTAGGAAATAACAATCTGCCAAGTTGAATTTTGCAATTTTTTTCACCTCTTTTTGAGAAAATCAAGCTTTCAAATGTTGATGACTCCCGCCTTTGCCTTGTTTACGGCCAATTGAGGGAGCGGCAACTGGGGAAAAGCACTCTCGCAAGGACGATCGCAGGGCATTTTCATCTTGGCGAACGCTGATATGAGAAGAAAGCGGAGAAATTTTCTGCAAAATTCATCTTGACGGGCGGCGTTTTTCGATTTAGATGAGAAACATAACTGTTTCCGCCATCGGATTCCGCCATCGGCTTCCGCCATCGGATTCTGCCGTCGGAGCAATTCCGCAAGCAACCCGCAAAACAGCTGAGGTGGGCGGCGCAGTAAAGGAAAGGATAAATCATTTGAAAACAGGTTTCGTAGGGATAGTGGGACGGCCGAACGTAGGCAAGTCCACGCTGATGAACGCTATTTTGGGCGAGAAGATCGCCATCGCGACAGATAAGCCGCAGACGACGAGAAATACGATCAGGGGCATCTATACAAGGCTTGACGAGGCGGCGCCGGCCGGCGGCCAGCCGGACGTCCAAAAGCAAGGCCAGCAACCCGGCACCCAGCCTGCCGGCGTGCAGATGGTCTTTATTGACACGCCCGGCATCCATAAGCCGCACAGCAAGCTGGGCAGCTATATGACCGAGACGGCCGTGCGCACCTTCAAGGAGGTGGACGTGCTGCTCTTTCTGGTGGATTCAGCTATAGACCAGGGCACCGGCGACAAGTACATCCTCGAGCTGCTCAAGGAGGTCAAGACGCCCAAGCTGCTGGTGATCAACAAGATAGACAGGATGGAGCCCGAAGAATTCAGGCGCATCTATGACGAATATGAAGCGACCGGCGTGTTTGCCGCCATCTTCGGCACCTGCGCCACCGAGGGCAAGAACGTAGACAAACTCGTGGCCGGTATCGAGAACTTTCTGGCAGAAGGACCGATGTATTTTCCGCCGGAGATGATCACCGATCACCCGGTCAGGTTCATCGTCAGCGAGATCATCAGGGAAAAGACGCTGCTCTACCTGCAGGACGAGGTACCGCACGGCATCGCCGTGGAGATCGAAAGCTACCGGGAAGAAGGCGAGCTGACGCGCATCGGAGCGGTCATCTACTGCGAGCGCAAATCGCACAAGGGCATCATCATCGGCAAGCAGGGCAAGAAGCTCAAAGGAATCGGCAAGAGCGCGCGCCTGGAAATCGAGGCGCTGCTGGGCATGAGGGTATATCTGGAGCTGTGGGTCAAGGTCAAGGAAAACTGGCGCGATTCGGACTTCGCGCTGGCTAATTTCGGGTATAAGGATCAGCTATGATAACGGATACGGAAGGCATCGTTCTGCGCCAGGTCAAAGCGCTGGGCGGCAGGAGGATGATTTTACTGTTCTCAAAAAAATACGGCAAGATCAGCGTGGGCACCAGCATGAACGAGGGCGGCCGCAGCAAGGCGGCGCTGGCGGTGCGGGCCTTCAGCTACGGCCGGTATGAGCTGTTCAAAAGCAGGGAAAGCTATAATCTCAACAGCGGGCAGGTGCTCAGGAGCTATTACAGCCTGGGCGAGGATCTGGACAAATACACGGCCGCCTCTTTTGTGCTGGAGCTGACCGAGAAGGTGCTGCCGGAGGAGCTGCCGCAGCCGCGGATATTTTCGCTGCTGCTGGACTTTCTGGAAACGCTGGAAAAACGCCGTCAGAAGCACGACACGCTGGTGCTGGCCTATCTCGTCAAGCTGCTGGACGTGCTGGGCAGCATGCCCAGTCTCGATTTCTGCGTGCGCTGCGGGGACAACGCGGACGGAAGCGGGGAGAAAAAGCCGGCGCTGTTCAGCATCGAGGAGGGCGGCGTGATCTGCACTTCCTGCGCCGGGCAGCAGGCGGAGCCGATACAACAGCCATTGATTTATCAGGTGGATGTTGGTATAATAGATATATTAAAGTATTTTCAGAAACAGCCCTTGCAGGCTTTTGAAAAGCTGGCTCTCGACGAGCCGCTGCAAACGAGGCTGACGGCCATGATCAGGGAGTATATTTCCTACCATCTGGACATCGGCCGCCTAAAGAGTGAGAGCTTACTGCAAATCTAAATAACGGAGGTATTGTTATGGAAATCACTTTGGAAAAGATCGAATTGGTCAAGGACAGGACGGGCGTATCATATAAAGAAGCCAAGGAGGCTCTGGAGGCCGCCGAAGGCAGCGTGGTCGACGCCATCATCGCCATCGAGGAGACCGTCAACATCAAACCGGGCAACAAAGCCAGCGATTTCGCCGATGAGACCGTTTCCAAGCTCAAGGAGCTGGTCAAGAAGGGCAATGTGACCAAGATCTCTGTCAAAAAAGATGAGGAGACCATCGTCAACATTCCGATCAATGTCGGCATCGTCGGCACCATCGTAGCCCCTTGGGGAGTGATCGCCGCCGCGGTAGCCGCTTTCGGCTTCAAGTGCAAGATCGAGCTGACCAAGGATGACGGCACCGTGATCGATATTTCCGACCGGGCGGAAAATCTGGCCAGCGACGTTAAAGAAAAGGGCTCGGCCGTGGTAGACGAGGTGGTAGCCAAGGGCAGCGCTGTGGCCAGCGACGTCAAGGAGAAGGCTCCGGACGTAGTCAGCGACCTCAGAGAAAAAGGCGCCGAGGCTTACAACACCGTGAAGAACGCCGCTACTGACGCCATCAGGAATATCAAGGACAGAAAAAACGACGACAGCGATCTCGGAGACGATCTCAACGAGGCCTTCGACGCCGCTGACGAAAAGCTCGAGGGACTGGGCGGCTTTGACGAGCCGGACGAGGACATCGACAACAGATTATAAGCTTTAACAACAGATCAAAGGATAAGTGGGGTTTATCAGATATGGGTAACAATGTAACTATGGAAAAAATCGTCGCTCTCGCCAAGAACAGAGGCTTTGTGTTCCCCGGCTCGGAAATATACGGCGGGCTGGCCAACACCTGGGACTACGGTCCGCTCGGGGTTGAATTCAAGAACAACGTCAAAAAAGCCTGGTGGAAGAAGTTCGTGCAGGAGTCGAAATACAACGTGGGACTTGACGCCGCCATATTGATGAATCCCCGCACCTGGGTGGCTTCCGGCCATGTGGGCGGTTTTTCCGACCCGCTGATCGACTGCCGCGCGTGCAAATCCAGATTCAGAGCCGATAAGCTGATCGAGGATTATATGCACGAGCACGGCATCGAGGACGTGATCGTCGACGGCTGGTCCAACGAACAGCTGGAGCAGTACATCGCCGAGCATCAGATTCCCTGCCCGGACTGCGGCAAGAGCGATTTTACCGGTATCCGCCAGTTTAACCTCATGTTCAAGACCTTCCAGGGCGTGACGGAGGACTCCAAGGCTGAGATCTTCCTGCGCCCGGAGACAGCGCAGGGCATCTTCGTCAATTTCCGCAACGTGCAGCGCACGGCGCGCAAGAAGATTCCTTTCGGCATCGCCCAGATCGGCAAATCCTTCCGCAACGAGATCACGCCGGGCAACTTTACTTTCCGCACCAGAGAATTCGAGCAGATGGAGCTGGAATTCTTCTGCCAGCCGGGCACGGATCTGGAGTGGTTTGCCTACTGGAAGGATTACTGCGTGGACTTCCTTAAAAGTCTGGGCATGGACATGGAGAACATCAGACTGAGAGATCACGAAAAAGAGGAGCTGTCCCACTACAGCAACGCCACCACCGACATCGAATACCTCTTCCCGTTCGGCTGGGGAGAGCTGTGGGGCATCGCGGACAGGACGGATTTCGACCTCACCCAGCACATCAACACCTCGGGCCAGGATCTGAGCTATGTGGATTCTGAAAGCGGGGAAAAGTATGTGCCTTACGTTATCGAGCCATCATTGGGAGCCGACAGAGTTGCGCTGGCCTTCCTGATTGATGCATATAGAGAAGAGGTGCTGACAGACGCAAACGGCAAAGAGGATACCAGGGTACTTCTGAAATTCCACCCGGCCCTCGCGCCGTTCAAGGCTGCCGTGCTTCCTCTCGCCAAGAAGTTATCACCAATCGCGGAGCCGATCTACGAAGAGCTTTCCCGCTACTTCATGGTCGACTACGATGCAGCGGGTTCAATCGGTAAGAGATATAGGAGAGAAGACGAAATTGGAACTCCATTCTGCATTTGCGTAGACTTCGATACGGAAAACGACGGCTGCGTTACGATTCGGGACAGAGACACGATGCAGCAGGTCAGAGTTCCCGTAGCGGAGGTACGCACGTATATTGAAGAAAGGTTATCATTTTGATAACGGAAATGGAGAGACATGACAGAAAAATATCTTTACTCATTCAATGAGGGCTCCAAGGACATGCGGAGCCTGCTGGGAGGTAAGGGCGCCAATCTGGCGGAAATGACCAACATCGGCCTGCCGGTTCCTTTCGGCTTTACGATCACTACAGAAGCGTGCAACAGGTATTACAGAGAAAATCAGACTGTAGCTGACGACATCATTGAAGCGATCTACGAGAAGATGGCGGAGCTTGAGGCCGTGACAGGCAAGACCTTCGGCAGCAGTGAAAATCCGCTTCTCGTCTCTGTGCGTTCGGGCTCTGTAATATCGATGCCGGGCATGATGGACACCATCCTCAATCTCGGTCTTAACGATGAAAGCACCCGCGGCCTGGCCGCCCTGACGGAGAACCGCCGCTTTGCGCTTGACAGCTACCGGCGCTTCATCCAGATGTTCGGCGACGTGGTGCTGGAAATCCCCAAGGCCCGTTTCGACAAGGCCTTCGACGGACAAAAGGAAGCCAGGGGCGTCAAGTACGACGTCGAGCTGACGGCGGAGGATCTGGAGCAGGTCATCGCCGCCTACAAGAAAATAGTCAAAGAAAGTACGGGAGAGGACTTTCCGCAGGACCCTAAAGCGCAACTCGTAGAGGCCGTCAAGGCCGTCTTCCGGTCCTGGAACAACGAGAGAGCCATTCTCTACAGAAAACTGAACGGAATTTCAAGCAGCCTGGGCACTGCTGTCAATGTCCAGTCCATGGTTTTCGGCAACATGGGAGACACGTCCGGCACGGGTGTGGCCTTTACGCGCAACCCTGCGGACGGCAGCAAGAAGATCTTCGGTGAGTTTCTGGTCAACGCGCAGGGCGAGGATGTGGTCGCCGGCGTGCGGACGCCGCTTGGCATCGACAAGATGGCCGAGTCGTTCCCGGAGGCTTACAAGAACTTCGTCAAGATAGCCGACCTCCTGGAAAGACACTATAAAGACGTCCAGGACATGGAATTTACGATTGAAAACAACAAGCTGTATATGCTCCAGACCAGGAGCGGCAAGCGCACGGCCCAGGCGGCGGTGAAGATCGCGGTCGACATGGTGGGCGAAGGGCTCATCGACAGAGAGACGGCGGTCACCAGACTGGCGCCTGAGCAGATAGAGCAGCTTCTGCATCCGATGTTTGCCAAAGAGGAGCTGGAAAAGGCGATGTCGATCGCTTCCGGGCTTCCTGCTTCTCCGGGCGCGGCCTGCGGCAGAATTTACTTTACGGCTGAGGAAGCCGTGGCGGCAGCGCAGAGCGGCGAAAAAGTGCTTTTGGTGCGCGAGGAGACTTCGCCTGAGGATCTGGCCGGTATGGTTGCCGCCGAAGGCATTCTGACGGCTCGCGGAGGCATGACCTCGCATGCGGCCGTGGTGGCCAGAGGCATGGGCAAGTGCTGTGTGGCCGGCTGCTCGCAGATTCGCGTCAGCGAAGAAGAAAAGACGCTCGTGGCCGGTGAAAAGATCTTCCGCGAGGGCGACTACATTTCTCTCGACGGCAGCAGCGGACGGGTTTACGAGGGACGTCTGAAAACGGTGGAGCCTGAGGTTTCCGGCGATTTCGCCAAGCTCATGGAATGGGCGGACGAGATCAGGGAGCTGAAGATCAGAGCTAACGCCGACAACCCGCGCGACGCCGCTCAGGCCGTAGAATTCGGCGCCGAAGGTATCGGCCTTTGCCGCACGGAGCACATGTTCTTTGAAGAAGACAGGATTCCGGCCATCAGAAGGATGATCCTCGCCGATACGGCCAAGGAGCGCAAAGAGGCGCTCGACGTGATCAAGCCATATCAGAAAGAAGATTTCAAAGCGATATACCGCGTGATGGGTGACCGTCCTGTGACCATCAGGCTGCTGGATCCGCCTCTGCACGAGTTCCTGCCTTCTGAAGAGGAGGACATCAGGGAACTGGCGGAGATGATGGACGTTTCCTACGAAAAGCTGGCGGCCAAGGTGGATGAGCTGCACGAGCTCAACCCGATGCTGGGTCACAGAGGCTGCCGTCTGGCCGTCACCGCGCCGGAGATCGCGGTTATGCAGACTGAAGCCATCATCGGGGCGGCCATCGAGGTCAGCCGCGAGGACGGCCTGGAGATAGAGCCGGAGATCATGATCCCGCTCGTAGGCTCCGAAGCCGAGCTGGCTGCTGTCAAGAAGACGGTAGTGGAGACGGCAGACCGCTGTCTCAAAGAGGCGGGCGTAAAGATGGATTACTTCGTGGGCACCATGATCGAAGTGCCGCGCGCCTGCGCCGTGGCCGACGAGATCGCCCGAGAGGCGGACTTCTTCTCCTTTGGCACCAACGACCTCACGCAGATGGCCTTCGGTTTTTCGCGTGACGATACCGGTAAGCTGATCGAGGAGTATGTGCGTCAGGGCATCCTCGAGGACGATCCGTTCCAGACGCTGGACATAGGCGGCGTGGGGCGGATGATGAAGCAGGCGGTGGCGCTCGGCAGGCAGACCAGGCCGAAGCTCAAGCTGGGCATCTGCGGTGAGCACGGCGGCGATCCGCGTTCGATCGCCTTCTGCCACGAAATCGGTCTCAATTACGTATCCTGTTCGCCGTTCAGAGTGCCTGTGGCCCGTCTGGCGGCTGCGCAGGCTGTGGTCGCGCGGCAGAAATAAATGTATATATAGTAGAGGAGCCAGCAAGCCGGTCGGCTTGCTGGCTTTTGTTAGGCTGCGGGGCTGCCGGGTGCTGCGGAATTTGCCGGAGCTGCCGGGGCTGCCGGGTGCTGCGGAATCTGTGAGGGCTGCCGGGGCTGCGGCAAATTCCCTCTTTCTTCTGGAAATCACCGCTCCAAGGGAAGAGAGGACAAGATTTTTTTCTCCACACTTTGATTTTGCGGATATAGCGAAAACAGCGGACAAAGAATTGTTCTTTCGACGGTGCTATGAGATGCTTTGAGAAAAAAACCTGGCAGAAATTGAGCTGATGACTGCGAATTTATCATGGCGGAAAGCGTTTTCCGCGCCTTTTTTTGCTCTGAGCAGCGGCCTGGACGTTTTCTTTTTTCTTTAAGGTCACATTGCGCGAGTGTCGAGAAAAAATCCTTGTCCGCTGTTTTCGCAAAGGCAGTTTTATGAGCCCTGCAAGAAAAAAGCCTGCTCTCACTTACCCCATATTTTGTCATATAGCCCGAAAGTGAAAAACCGCCGGAGCTGGTCTGCGGCGGTTTTTCGTGGTGGATATATGGAAAATGTAGTCTTACTGCTTGTTGATGTTTTTCTTCAGCTGCACTGCCGGCTCCTTAGGAAGCTTGAACAGCGGGATGAAGCGGTCCAGACCCGTCACCGTCAGCAGGATCAGGGAGATTACGGCGATGTAAGCCATGAAGTTGTACTTGAGGAAGTCCAGCGGTACCAGCTCGATGAGCGGATAAACGCCGACGGCGATGCCCACGTAGTAGGCCAGGTAAACGTGCCATGGAATCAGCTGCGAGCCGAAGACGCCCATGGCGTCGCCGAAGGTGGCGTTGCGCAGGTGGAGCTTGTACATGTCTTCTTCGCTGCCTTCCACGTTATCGTCGAGGATGTCCTTGATAACAGGGCCGATGGTTACGATCTGCGCCATCTCGTCAGCCAGCGTAGCGTTGCCGATCAGCGAAAGCACAGCGTTCCAGGTCATCAGGTGACGCACCTTTTTGGACATCTTTACGACCAGCTTGGCCAGCGGCTCGAAGGCGTTCATTTCCTGCATTACGCCGCCGAAGGCTGCTACCCACATCATCATTACAACGACCCAGGCGCCGGCTTCGGCAAAGCCGCTCATGCACTGATCGAGGAACTCGTTGACCGTGCCGGTGGTGCCGGCAAAGCGGCCGAGGACGTAGGCGGAGATGAGGCCGGAACCGATGCAGATGAAGGTGTTGAAGCCGAAGACGGCCAGGCCGATAACCAAAAGCAGTGGAATTATCATGTAATACTGTACGCCGGAGGCGATCTGCTCCAGCAGCGGGATGGCCGCCGGACGCTCAACTTCAAGCACCGTCCAGACATTGTCCGGGATTTCCGCGACTACAGCTGCGCCGTTAACTGCCTCAGACGGCAGCTTCATCACGATACCGGCGATGAAGAAGGCGATGGAAGCGAGGATGAGGCACATGATCGACCAGACGCCCTGATGTCTGATTCTGTCTACGACTTGTACGCCCTGGATGCCGGAGGATACGATGGTGGTGTCAGAGATAAGGCCGATATTGTCGCCAAAGCAGGCTCCGCCGGCGATGGCGCAGACTGTCAGATAAGGGTCGCCGTCGACGATGTGGCTCAGCCACATGAAGATCGGCGCGCAGGCGGCAAAGGTTCCCCAGGAGGTACCGGTGGCTACCGAGAGGATGGCCGTGCAGATGATGCCTACGACGGCAACCGATTTACCGGTAACGCCCAGCGAAAGGGCCAGGTTTACGACCGAGGCGCCGACGCCGGAGCTCATGAAGAGGCTGGCCATGGCGTAGGCGAACATGAGGATGAAAAGGGCGATCAGGATATTGCTCACGCTTTTCATCGCCGCGTTCAGCGAATCCTGGAATTTGATCTTTTCTGTCGCGCCCGCGATGATAAAGGCGTAGATGGCGGCCAGCGGCGCTGCGATCAGCGCGTCGTATTCGGCGATCATCAGTCCGGCCAGCAGGAACACCGGCGAGAACTTCAAGAGCGCCTTGATAAAATTGCGTACTTTTGTTGATTTCATCTTTGTCTCCTTGTTTCTTTTTCCTTTTTCCATTGATATCCATCGAGATAAAACGTGCAATCTTGCGCTAAGATTTTGTTAATAAAAATAAGCAAGACTTGTGCCAAAATTAACAAAGTCTTAACACCATTGCCGGCAGCCGCTCGCGGAGAAAAAGGTAGACAAGTTTGATCTGAAAATGGTACAATGAGCTCATAAGTGATTTAAAAATGAATCAAAGCTGCTGCGCCCAAGCCCGCGCAGAGCTGTGCAAACCGCCGCGCCCAAGCCCGCGCGGCCTCGCTGAGAAGAGACTCGCTGAGAAGAGAAAGGCAAGAAAAATGAAAGGATTCGGATTAGACAGGGTGCTTGAGCCCAAGGGCAGCATTCCGGTGACGGCCTGGAAGCTGGACGATTCGCCCCGGCTTTTGTCCAAGGAGCTGAAGATAGAGGTCAGGCGCATAGATTTCGACCGCGGCAGCTTCAGCCAGATCTGCAGCATCTGCGGCTACGACGAAGCGAAGATCAAGGCCAGGATCATGAAGATCGTCAACGAACGGCATAAGCTGCACAATCCCTATACGGAGAGCAGCGGCCTGCTGGCGGGGACGATCAGCGAGATTTCGCCGGATTTTGCCGGCCTTGAGGGGCTGAACGTCGGCGACGAGGTCATCTGCCTGACGCCGCTGGCCGGCCTGCCCCTGCACCTTGACGAGATTGAAGAGGTGGACATTGCCTACAGCCAGATCAGCTGCCGCGGCTATGCCATCTGCTTTGAAAGCGTGCAGCTCGTAAAGCAGGAAGAATTTTGCGGCGCGGAAAGCAAATTTCTCCTGCGCGCTCTGGAAGAAGAGGGCAGCCTGGAAAACATCGCCGCTGAGCTTAGGCGCATGAAAGCCGAAAAGGTGCTCATCATCGGCACCAATCCGCTTGACGCCATGTTTTATGCCAGGGCGGCGCTGGACAGCAATCCCGGCCGTATGACGAACGTGCTCGTCATGGACAGCAGCTACGAGCACATATATGATAAAGAAGCGCTCCGCAGCGCTTTCGGCACTCTGGTCAGCCGCATGTATTTCGTCGATCTGAGCACGCCGATGGAAGCGCTGGAAACTCTGCTGGCCGGCGAAAAGCGCGAGCCGGTGGATGCGGTCATCAACCTTGAGAGCATCAAGGGCTCGGAGACGGTCGCCAACTGTCTGGTGCGCGAAAAAGGCATGGTCTGCTATACCGGCATGAACAACAATTACGTACAGGGACTGCTGGTGGCCGACTGCTTTGGCAAAGAGGTGCTGCACTACACGCTGGACGGCTACGAAAAGGGCGCCTACGCCTTTACCGTGTCGCTGGTGCGCAGTCTTCTTTCTGACCTGCAAAAACTCGACGGTTACATCCAGCAGGCGCGGGCCGAAAACGTTTTCTCCGGCGGTGCGCTCAGCGAAGGCGGCGAGAATGCAGCGCGGCGAATCGACGATTTCATCTATATGAGTCCGCTCACGGCGCAGATGGTCGAAGAAGCGCTCAATATCGCCAAATACGACTGCAACGTCATCATCCAGGGCGAGACCGGCGTGGGCAAGGAAAAGGTTTTCAACATCCTGCACCAGAACAGCTCGCGCCGCAGCAAGCCCTGCATCAAGATAAACTGCGCCACCATCCAGGAAAGTCTGGCCGAGTCGGAATTTTTCGGCTACGAAAGCGGCTCCTTCACCGGGGCGCACAGCGAGGGCAAGGAAGGATATTTTGAGCTGGCCAACAACGGCACGCTCTTTCTGGACGAGATCGGCAGCCTCTCGCTGGCCATGCAGTCCAAGCTCCTGCGCGTCCTGCAGGAAAACAGCTATTACCGGGTAGGCGGCACCAGACCGCGCCATGTCAACGTGCGCGTGATCTGCGCCAGCAACGTGCCGCTGAAAAAGCTGGTCAGCGAAGGAGCTTTCCGCGAGGATCTGTATTATCGCCTCAACATCTGCATGATCAACGTGCCGCCGCTGCGCAGCCGCAAGGAAGACATCCTCTGTCTCGCGCAGGCTTTTCTCAGCGGCTACGGCGAAAAATACGGGCTGAAGAAGGAATTCGCCCCTGACGCGCTGGAGGAGCTGGCGGCCTACCGCTGGCCGGGCAACGTGCGCGAGCTCGAAAACGTAATTCACCGTCTCTACATTTCCGCCAGGGAAACGGTCATCGACGGTATGGCGGTGGCCATGCTGCTGAGCGAGAGCTCCTACGAGCTTGATGCGCAGGATCTGCGCGGAGAGACGGCGGAAAAGCTGGATTTCAACGCGATCATGGATAAGCAGGAAAAAAGGCTCATCGCCTATGCGCTGAAAAAGTGCGGTACGACGCGGGCGGCGGCCGATTTTCTCAGTCTGCCGCAGGCCACGCTGGCCCGCAAGAAGATCAAACACGAGCTGTAGCTTTAAGGTCTGGCAAGGGAGGTTTTTATGGGAGACTTGGTTTTATATCTGGGCATCACTGTCTGCGGCTACATTCTCGGCAGCCGCCTGCGCGCCTACAAGCAGCATCTGGCCTGGACGGGCGCGGTGCAGACGGCGGCGATCTCCGTGCTGGTGCTTTTGATGGGCCTGAGGATGGGTTCTAACGAAGAGGTGACGGAAAATCTCAGCACCATCGGTCTGGCGGCCCTGCTGATGACGGCGGCGGTAATGATCTGTTCGATCGCCGCGATCTTTCTGGTGCGCAAAGCCTTTGACATCGACCGCTACGGCCGCCTGCGCGAGCAGGCGGCCGCCGGAGCCGGCCGCAGTGCTGTGAATTCGGCCGCCGCGGGCGTTTCTGAGGCCGCGGGCGGAGCGGCGGCGAGCGCGGAGGGCGTGGCTGGTTCGGCTGAAAGCGCTTTGCTTGCGGAAACCGAGGAGGAAATTGAGAAGGAAAAGAAGGGCGGCAATCTGATGACGCTGCTGATCATCATCGCCGTGACCGCCGGCATGCTGCTCGGCTATTTTCTGATCAGAGAAGTCTTCACCGGCCGCATGGAAGAGTTTGAAGCGGCGGCCGGCCTGGGCATCAAGCTGGGACTGTGCCTGCTGCTGATCTTCGTCGGTATG
>CALWNX010000105.1 GCA_944382925.1 uncultured Clostridia bacterium
TTGGAGCTGTTGAGCAGACTTGAACTGCCGAACCTCATCCTTACCAAGGATGCGCTCTACCGACTGAGCTACAACAGCATATTGCACGAAATATCTTACTATATATTAAAGAAAAAGTCAATATCCAAGATAATTATATATTTTCTTTTTTATGCGCTGGATGGCGTTATCGACTGTTTTAACGCCGCGACCAAGCTCGGAGGCGATTTCCCTGTATTTTTTTCCTTTTAACAGCAACGTCAGCACCTGTTGCTCCAGAGGGCTGAACAGCTCGCTTTTATCGGCGATGAGAAATTCCGTAATTTCCTTCATCAGCATCAGCGCTTCCGGATCGTCCTTATCGCCGGCGTCGAGACGGTCAGCAAAAATTTTTTCGCTGTCTTTGGCGTCCTGCTCCTGGCTCAGCGAAACGGATTCGTTTAAGATCTGATGCTTGCGTAGGTTTGCTTTTCTGATGGCAGAAATGATCTGCCTGTTGACACAGACCTCGGCGAAGGTGCGGAAAGAAGTGTTTTTCTCCTCGTCAAAGTCTCTGATGGCCTTGAAGATGCCGATCATGCCTTCCTGGATGACGTCGTCGCGGTCGCCGCCGACAATAAAATACACGCTGGATTTGACGCGAGCCAACTCCTTGTATTTGTTGATCAGAAATTCCTCGGCCGTCACGCTGCCCTCGCGAGCCATGCGCACCAGCTCTTCATCCGTAAGGATGTTGTAGTTATCTTTGTTCATCCCTCTGCCTTCTCACCTCATACATGATCACCGCGGCAGCATTGGAAGCATTGAGCGAAGTGATTTTGCCTTTCATCGGCATGGAAACCGTAAAATCACAGGCCTCGCGTACCAGCCTGCTGACGCCGAAGCCTTCGCTGCCGATCACCACTGCCAGCTTGCCCCTGAGATCAGCCCGATAATATTCCTGGCCGCCCATATCGCAGGCCGCGATCCAAAAACCCTGTTTTTTGAGCTCCTCGATGGTGCGCGTCAGGTTGGTCGCCCGCACGCACGGCATGTATTCGATCGCTCCGGCCGACGTCTTGGCCACGGTGTCCGTCAGTCCGCAGGCGCTGTGCTTCGGGATGATGAGCCCATGCGCGCCGGCACATTCGGCCGTCCGCATGATGGCCCCCAGATTGTGTGGGTCCTCGATACCGTCAAGGATGATGAGAAAAGGCTCCTCGCCGGAGGCTTCTGCCCGCGCAAACACGTCCTCAAGCTCTTTATATTCATACTGCGCCGTAAAAGCGCATACGCCCTGATGCGCCCCGCCGCCGGCCAGCCTGTCGAGCGTGCGCTTATCCGCCTGCATCGTCCTGATGCCGCGCTCTCTGGCGATAGCGGCGATCCTGGCCGCCGAGCCGTCGCTGCCGGACAGCAGTATCTTTTCTATCGCACGGCCGCTCTTCAGCGCTTCCAGCACCGGGTTCCTGCCGAATATGATGTTCTGTTCCTTCATGACCGGCTTCATCTTATCCTCTCATAGCGCGTAAACCTGTAGGTAACGCCGTTTTCTGTCTGCGGCTCGCTCTGCCAGATCAGCCGGAAGTCCGCCTCCGCATCCAGGTTTCTGATAAAGGTGTCCGCGGCAAAGGCCGCCTCCAGTTTCGTGATAAGGCAGCTGTCGCAGTAAGGCAGAAGCTGCTCGTATACGGCAGCACCGCCTATGACCATCACCGGCTCGCCGCCGGCGTTTCCGCCAGCGCCCTGTCCGGCCAGCAGGGAAAAAAGCTCCGGCAGATCGTGCGCGACCTCGCAGCCTTCTCTGGCAAAGGAAGGATCCCTTGTGAGCACGATATTGCGCCGCCGGGGAAGAGGTCGCCCGCCCGGCAGGCTGTCCAGCGTCTTACGCCCCATGACCACCGTGCGGCCGGTGGTCATTTCCTTAAAATATTTCAGATCGCCGGGCAGGTGACAGAGCAGGCCGCCGTCCCTGCCGATGCCCCAGTTTTTATCTGCTGCTGCGATGAGCTCCATTTTTTCTCCTTAAATCGCGATCGGGATGTTGGTGATCTGCGGATTCTTCTGGTAATCCTCGATGATCACATCATCCACGGTGAAATCATAGAAATCCTTTACATCAGGGTTGAGTCTGAATTTCGGCGCCGGATACTGCGGGCGTCTGATCAGCTCCCTGATGATCGGCACGTGGCGGTCGTAGATGTGCGCGTCAGCGATCACATGAACCAGCTCGCCCGCCGCAAGGCCGCTGACCTGCGCCAGCATGTGCACCAGAATCGCGTACTGCACCACGTTCCAGTTGTTGGCGGCAAGAATGTCCTGCGAGCGCTGATGAAGAATGGCGTTGAGCTTGTTGCCCGTGACGTTGAAGGTCATGCTGTAGGCGCACGGCTCAAGATTCATTTCCGACAGGTCCTGAAAATTATAGATGTTGGTGAGAATGCGCCGCGAATACGGCGTGTTCGCAAGCTGCCAGAGCACGTTGTCCACCTGGTCCATCTCCCCTTGCGCAAATTTGTATTTCTGGCGCATCTGATAGCCGTAGGCTTTGCCGATCGAGCCGTCCTCGTCTGCCCATTCGTCCCAGATGTGACCCTTGAGATCTTTGATGTTGTTGGATTTTCTCTGCCAGATCCACAGAAGCTCGTCGCAGGCCGTCTTGATCGCCGTCGGCCGCAGAGTGAGCGCCGGAAACTCTTCCGCCAGATCGTAGCGGTTGACCACGCCGAAGGTTTTGATGGTGTGGGCGGGCGTTCCGTCCTCCCACCTGGCTCTGACCTTCTGGCCCTCGGAGGAAAACCCGTGTTCCAGGATCTGCTCGCACATATTGACGAACAGCACATCAGCTTTGCTCATAGCTCTTCCCTCGCCTTTCTCACTGTTTATTTTCGCGATTTTTGTTTTCGAGATGCTTGTTTTCGAGATGCTTGTCTTCGATAATTCGCACGGCCTCTGCCATCACCTGCTGCAGGCGCTCCTCCTCGCCGGCCAGATACAGATAGCCGACAAGAGCCTCAAAGGCCGTCGCCAGCTTGTAATCCATCACACCGGCGTTCTTCGGTTTGGAGGAAATCTTCCGGTTGCGCGCCCTTCTGACGAGCGCAGCTTCCTCTTCGCTGAGAAAACCGTCGCTCTGCATGGTTCTGAGCGCTTTGGCCTGTCCGTCGGCGCGGACATATTTGACCGCCATAAAATGCAGTCTCTCCGCGCTGCTGATGCCGCCTGCCATCACGTGCTGCCTGATGTACACTTCGTAGACAGCATCTCCCATGAAGGCGAGCGCGTTGGTATTGAAAGCGGCGAAGCGCTTTTTTTCCGCTGCTGTAAGCTGCGCTTTCGCCCCCTGCTCCATCTGCTCTTTATCCGTCATGACTCTCTGATGATCTGCACGCCCTGCGGAGTGTCCTTGAGCGTGATGCCCATCTCTTTGAGCTGATCTCTGATCTGGTCGGCGCGGGCAAAGTCCTTGGCCTTGCGAGCCGCCTGCCGCTCGTCGATCAGGGCCTGTATCTCCGGCTCAACTTCGGTAACCTCTTCTTCTGTTTCCTGCTGCAAAAGGCCAAGCACGCCGCACAGCTCCAGCAGCAGATCGAGGCAGCCCTGCGCAAAATCACGCGAAGCTCCGTCGCGGACGGCGGTGTTGACGGCTGTGATCAGCTCGAATACGGCGCTGATAGCGTCCGCCGTGTTGAGATCGTCGTCCATGGCGGCGATGAATTCCTGCCTGTATCTGTCAAAGTCCGCCAGGGCGGTTTTTTCTGCTTCCGTCATCTGGCTGCCGGCAGGAGCCGAGGCGATCAGATGCTTCAGATTGCTCCTGGCGTTGCGCATGCGGCCGAGCGCGTTCTGCGACTGCAGGAGGATGTCTTCACCGAAATCTATCGGCCCCCTGTACTGCCCGCTGAGAATGAGGAAACGCAGCACCTCGCCGTCATACACCTTGAGCAGGTCTCTGACCGTCTTGAAATTGCCCAGCGATTTGGACATCTTAGTGCCGTCGATATTGATGTAGCCGTTGTGCATCCAGTAATGCGCAAACTCCTTGCCGCTGTGCGCCTCGGACTGCGCGATCTCGTTCTCGTGGTGTGGGAACTGCAGATCCTGCCCGCCGGCATGGATGTCGATGGTATCGCCGAGATACTTCTTGCACATGGCCGAGCACTCGATATGCCAGCCGGGCCGGCCCAGCCCCCACGGGGATTCCCAGGCGATCTCGCTTTCCTCCTTGCGCGCCTTCCAGAGCGCAAAGTCCAGTGGATCCTCCTTGCTTTCGCCGACCGCAATTCTGGCGCCGGCAATCAGCTCATCTATATTTTTGCCGGAAAGCTTGCCGTAGCCGGCAAACCTTCTGGTCCGATAGTAAACGTCTCCGTTCTTTTCGTAAGCGTAGCCGAGGTCGATCAGATCCTGGATAAACTTGATGATATCCGGCATCGTTTCCGTCACCTTCGGGTGAACGGTAGCTCTTTTGACGTTGAGCGCAGCCGCGTCCTTGAAGTACTCGGCGATGTATTTTTCGCTGACCTCGCCGGCGGTGATGCCCTCCTCCTTGGCGCGCTTGATGATCTTGTCGTCCACATCGGTGAAATTCTGGACGAACTTAACCTTGTAGCCCCGGTATTCCAGATATTTGCGCATGGTATCGAAGACCACGAACGGTCTGGCGTTGCCGATGTGGAAATAGTTATACACCGTCGGCCCGCAGACATACATGCGCACCTTGCCCTCTTCGATCGGGACAAACTCTTCTTTTTTTCTGGTAAGCGTATTATATATCTTCATCCTTTTTTTCCTCCTGCTCGCGCTTTGTTTCCCTCAGCATGCTCTCCAGGGTGACGATTCTTCTGCGCAGGCATTCGATCTCGACAGCCACCGGATCAGGCAGATCGACCTGATTGAGCTCCTGGGTGGTGCTTTTGCCATTGATTCTCACGATCGCGCCCGGTATGCCGACCACCGTACAGTTTGGCGGTATTTCCTTGAGCACTACCGAACCGGCGCCGATCTTGACATCGTCGCCCACCTTGAAGGGCCCCAGTACCTTGGCGCCAGAGCTCACCAGCACGCGGTTACCCAGCGTCGGGTGCCGCTTGCCGCTGTCCTTGCCGGTTCCGCCCAGAGTAACTCCCTGGTATATGGTCACATCGTCGCCCACCTCGGCGGTTTCGCCGATCACGACGCCCATGCCGTGGTCGATAAAGCATCTCCTGCCTATTTTGGCTCCCGGGTGAATCTCTATTCCTGTGAACCAACGCGCCAGCTGTGAAATTATTCTCGCGAGCAGCTTCAGCTTGTGCCGGTACAACCAATGTGCCGGCCGGTGCAGGATCAACGCCCAGATGCCCGGATAGCAGATCAGCACCTCAAAACCGTTGCGCGCCGCGGGATCCTTATCGACAATATTTCTTATATCCTCTCCTACTTCTCTGAAAAAAGCCATTTTACACACTCTCACTCTCCGCCCGTCCTAACGCAGCAGCTATTCCTCGGTCACTCTTATAGTCCTGATTATCTGTGGCGTCAGCGGCTTATCGCTGTAATCACGCTGTACGGCTACGATGCGGTCCGCAGCCTCCATGCCTTCTGTTATCTTGCCGAAGGCGGCATACTGGCCATCCAGATGCGGCGCCTTTTCCACCATGATGAAAAACTGCGAGCCGGCAGAGTTCGGATTCATCGCCCTGGCCATGGAAAGCACGCCCCGGTCATGCTTAAGATCGTTTTTAACGCCGTTGGCAGCAAATTCTCCCTTTATAGTATGCCCCGGTCCGCCGGTTCCGTTACCGAGCGGACAGCCGCCCTGGATCATAAAGCCCGGAATCACGCGGTGAAAGGTCAGACCGTCGTAAAAGCCTTCTCCGGCCAGTTTTTCAAAATTTTCTACGGTTATCGGCGCAATTTCAGGATAAAGCTCGCCCTTCATCACGTCGCCGTTCTCCATTTCGATGATCACTTTTTTCATAATAGTTCTCCTTTGCATAAGAAAGCGCCCAAGACGCCCATTATCAATATCAGCTTGATGGCTCCCACTTTGAATTTCTGCGCTGCCACAAAGGTTGCGATTACCATCAGCACCTGTACCGGCTTGACTATTTCAAGCAGCTGTCCAATACTGCCAACATCCGGCAGGCTGCCCGACAGCAGCGTCGTTTCGGCCATCATCACAAAACCGGCCATGATCATGCCTACCGCCACCGGTCTGATCCCCACGAAGGCTCCCTGCACGAGGCGGCTTTGCTTGTATCTGCTTAGGAAGCGCACGCACAGCGCTACCAGAATGAAAGCCGGGAAGGCCACGCCCAAGGTTGCGGCGATGGCGCCCGGAATACCGGCGGTTTCAAAGCCGGAAAAGGTGGCGGCATTGACCGCCAACGGTCCCGGCGTAGCCTGCGAAATAGCAAACAGGTCGGCAAATTCGTCGGCGTCGATCGCATTGAATTCCGAAACGCTCTGATAAATCAGGGGCAGGATAGCCATGCCGCCGCCAAAGCCCACCAGACCGATCTTGGCAAAGGTCAGAAAGAGTTTAATCAGCAGTCCCGCTTCCATCGCTTCCCTCCTTTGCCTTATTCATGGTAAAGGCCACCTCGCCGATGAGAATACCGGCCAGAATGACCCAGACGGCGTTGACGCCGAAAAAGCCGATCGTCACAAAGGCGGCCAGCGCCAGTACCCACTGAAACACACCGCTGAGCGTCTGCTTGCCCATCTTCCAGGCCGCAAAGGCGATCAGGCCCGTAGCCGCCGCCTTGATGCCCTCCAGCGCGCCACCGATGTAAGGATTTGTACCTACCACTTCAAGGAAACATACCACCAAAATGATGATCACAAACGATGGTAATATGACTCCGAAGGTCGTCAACAAAGCGCCGACGAAGCCTTTTTTGACATAGCCCACATAGGTAGCCATGTTGATAGCGATCACGCCCGGCAGGCCCTGGCTGACCGCGATACAGTCGAGGATTTCCTCCTCCGACATCCATTTGTATTTATCGCAGATCTTTTCCTGCAGCAGCGGCACCATAGCCATGCCCCCGCCGATGGTCACTACTCCCACCTTAAAAAAGCACAGGAAAAGATCGAGATAGATATTATCTTTGAATTTTCGTTTGATTTTTTCCACACTAAAGCTCTTCCTCCCGGGAAACTGCCTCTGTCTGCCTCTGTCTATTTTTCGGCTGCCACCAGAGCGATTGCCTCTCTGACGGCCTCAGCGACAGTCTTTTCTGTCTTTTCGGCTTCTCTTCTCAGCTTGTACTCGACGATTCCCTCTGCGGCGCGCTTGCCCACGGTAATCCGCAGCGGAATTCCCAGGAGATCGGCGTCCTTGAATTTGACGCCCGGTCTTTCGTCGCGGTCGTCGAGCAGCACTTCTACGCCGGAAGCGGCGAGCTGATCGTATATCTCCTCTGCCGTCTGGCGCTGCGCCTGATCGTCAGGCTTGACCAGCGTGATGATCACATGATAAGGCGCCACCGAGACAGGCCAGATGATGCCGTTATCATCGTGATGCTGTTCAACGATAGCGGCCAGCGTTCTGGTCACGCCGATGCCGTAGCAGCCCATCACGAGCGGATGGTCCTCCTGATTTTCGTCCTTATAAGTGGCGTTCATGGCCTGAGAATATTTGGTGCCCAGCTTGAACACCTGTCCCACCTCTATGCCGCGCGTGTGCTTGACCGGCGCGCCGCAGACAGGACAAGGGTCGCCCTCCCTGAGCATTTTAATGTCGGTGACAATATCGCCCTCGTAGTCGCGTCCATAGTTGACGTTTTTGATATGGTGATCTTCCTTGTTGGCTCCGGCCACGAGGTTTCTAAGGCCCTTAAGCTCGCTGTCGACCACGAGCTTGCAGTCATGCAGGCCGATCGGTCCCGTAAAGCCGCCCACCGAGCCTGTTGCCGCGCCCATCGCCGCCTCATCGGCGAAGGCGATCGCGTGCTCCGGGATTCCCAGCGCGTTGACGAGCTTGATCATGTTGAGTTCTCTGTCGCCGCGGATGAAGGCGGCTACGTATTCCTTGAATTCTCCCTCGTCGTCGTAGGTCACAAACAGCAGTGCCTTGATGGTCCTCTCCTGCGGCACGCCCAGGAAACCGGCCACTTCTTCGATGGTCTTGGTGCCCGGCGTGTACACCTCGGAAAGCGCAAGGAGCGGCGCGTCTTCTGCCGGCGCGTCTACGCACTCAGCCCTCTCGGTAGTGGCAGCCATAGCGCATTTTTCGCAATAAGCGATCTCGCTTTCGCCCACCTCGGAAAGAGCCGTAAATTCGTGCGAATTGCTGCCACCGATAGCGCCGGTGTCAGCGTCTACCGCTCTGAAGGTCAGGCCGCACCTGGTGAAGATCTTTTCGTACGCTCTGTACATATTGTCGTAGCTCTGATCCAGGCCGGCAAAGTCTCGGTCGAAGGAATAGGCGTCCTTCATGATGAATTCGCGGCTGCGCATGAGACCAAAGCGCGGTCTGGCTTCGTCCCGGTACTTGGTCTGTATCTGATAGAGGTTCATCGGCAGCTGCCGGTAAGAAGAAATATCGTTTCTGACCAGATCGGTAAATATTTCCTCGTGCGTCGGGCCCAGGCAGAAGTCTCTGCCGTTTCTGTCCTTAATGCGCCACAGCTCCGGTCCGTAGGCCGACCAGCGTCCCGATTCCTGCCACAGCTCCGCCGGCTGGATGGCCGACATGTGGATTTCCTGCGCGCCGGCTGCGTCCATTTCCTGACGGATGATTTCTTCTATTTTGCGCACGCTGCGCCAGCCAAACGGCATAAAGCCGTAAATGCCGGAGGCCAGCTTTCTGATCATGCCCGTGCGAAGAAGCAGGATGTGGCTCGGTATCTCCGCTTCGGCCGGTACCTCTCTGAGTGTTTTTATATGTGCTTTTGATAATTTCATGTTGTGCTTCACCTCTATATAATTTATCTTTTGCTGAGCATGCAGACCGCCTCGGCTGCAATGCCTTCTTCGCGGCCGACAAAGCCCAGCTTTTCTGTTGTCGTCGCTTTAACGCTGATACAGTCCCCGGCGATGCCGAGAGTATCGGCGATGTTCTGCCTCATAGCTTCTATATGAGGCAGCAGCTTGGGTCGCTGCGCCATGATGGTGATGTCGGCGTTGACGAGCGACCAGCCCTGCTTGGAAAGCAGACGAGCCACCTCGGCTAAAAGCCGCAGGCTTTCAATATCCTTGTAGCGCATGTCGCTGTCGGGGAAGTGCTTGCCGATGTCTCCCAGACAGGCGGCGCCCAGCATGGCGTCCATCAGCGCATGCAGCGCTACGTCGGCGTCCGAATGGCCGAGCAGCCCTTTTTCAAAAGGGATCTCTACGCCGCACAGGATCAGTTTTCTGTTTTCTGTCAGCCTATGAACGTCGAAACCGTGTCCGACTCTCATCTGTGTATCCACAGGCAGATCCTCCCTGGTAGTAAGTTTGATATTGCTGTAGCTGCCCTCTGAGATCGCCACCTGCTCTCCCAGCCGGTCGACCAGACTGGCGTCGTCTGTACCGTAAAAGCCGTCTTCATAAGCCTTCTGATAAGCTCTTTTGATCAGGCTGGCCTCAAAGCCCTGCGGCGTCTGCACCATAAACAGACTGCTGCGATCGAGCGTGCAGTCCTTTTGCCTGATCGTTTCCTTGACCGGTACGCACGGCACCGCCGCCCCGCAGCTGCAGGCAGCTTTGATGACGCCGTCGATAACCTCTTCGCTCACGAACGGCCTGGCCCCGTCATGGATGAGAACCAGCCCCTCTCCCACGTGCGCCAGCGCGTTGTTTACCGAGTCCTGCCGCTGACGACCGCCGGGCACGGCTTTTTTTACCTTGTCGAAGCGGCGGCACAGAGTCAGGCATTTTTCTTCATCGCCGGCTCCGCAGACGATGATGATCTCGTCTACCCGCGGCGACAGCTGAAAAGGCTCCGTCGCATGTTCGAGCACCGTCCTGCCGTCCTCAAGAGGCAGAAACTGCTTATGCACGGAAGCGGCCATACGGCTGCCCTTGCCTGCCGCCATGATCACAGCGGTAATCTTTTTTCCCTTTAACATAGCTTAAGATCACCTTCACTTGCTCATCTTTGTCTGTCCGCCTTTATTTGCTCACCTTGCCGAAAATCATGCGGCCGGCGGCTGTCTGCAGCACGCTGGTTACCAGAATGTTGACGGTCTTGCCCATCTGCCGGCGTCCGTTCTCAACGACGATCATCGTGCCGTCGTCGAGATACGCTACTGCCTGATTGGGATCCTTGCCCTGCTTGATGAGAGTGACTGTCATATTTTCGCCCGGTATCACCATCGGCTTGAGCGCGTTGGCCAGCTCGTTGATGTTCAGCACCGGCACTTCCTTGATAGCTGCTACCTTGTTGAGATTGAAATCGTTGGTCACTACCTTGCCCTTCATGATCTGTGCCAGCTTGAGCAGCTTGACATCAACCTCAGGTATCTCCTTGAGCGCCTTTTCCGAATCAGTATTGTAGATCTCAATCCCATATTCTTCCTGGATCTTATTGAGAATATCAAGTCCCCGGCGACCTCTGACTCTTTTGAGCGAATCAGACGAATCGGCGATATGCTGCAGCTCGATAAGAACGAACTCAGGTATCACTATCGGTCCTTCCATAAAGCCGGTCTTGATGATTTCCAAAATCCGGCCGTCAATGATAACGCTGGTATCCAAAATTTTAGGAACCTGCGTCTTTTTCTTCTCCTTGGCGTTGTAAGCATAGGTGTTCTCCTCCTGAGGCAGCTTCTGCTGCGTGTTCTTCAGAGACAGAGAACGGGCAAAAAGCTCTGAGCCCTTTTTACTCCCGGCCACCGCGCCCAGAAAGCCAAGCAGTATGTAGCTGCAAATAGTCAGCGTTACATAGATGCCGTTCGGGACGATGTCCTGATATATCTTGGTCAGCAGGAAGGCTATCACCAGGCCGATGATCATACCCAGCACGCCGGACAAAAGATCGTTGGCAGATACGCTTTGCAGATCCCTGCCGATGTTATTTGCTATCTTATTGCCTGTTTTGCCAAGCGCCGGCGCGATTCTATAAAAAACAAAACCGAAAATAATTGCGAAGAATATACCCATTCCCAGAGCTTCCAGCTTTGAGAGCGTCATATAGTCCGGGTTCGTCTTGGCTTCTTCCTGGGCCAGATAATTGAAAAGAGTAAAAAGCCCGTAGCCTGCAACCATACCGATGATGGTGAACAGACCTCTGAATAATTTTTTCAGCACCTCATTACCCCCTTTCCTCTATAATCTCAGGCAAGCACCCCTTGCGCCGCTTCGCTTGGCCTGTCGCTCCGATAAATTCAAATGGAGCTTTCTACCAGTTCGACAGCAGCTTCTTTTGTAAGGTCGCAGACGAGAATTATCTCGCTGATCAATATCTGCCTGGCGGTCCCGAGCATTTTCTTTTCACCGGCAGAAAGCTTTTTGACTCTGTCCACGCGTGTAAGGTTTCTCACGACTTCGGCCACTCTGAGGATATCTCCTGTGCGCAGAAGCTCCATGTTGCTGCGGCAGCGGCGATTCCAGTTGCTGTCCATGACCGAGCTCGGCGCCTTGAGCGTCTCAAGCACCTCGCCGATGACAGACTTGTCCACTATGCTTCTGATGCCGACTGATTCCTCGGAGTCTACCGGCAGCATGACGTCCATGTCATTGCAGGGAAGCTTGAGGACATAATACGCCCTGACCTCGCCCAGTATTTTCTTCTCTTCAATTTTCTGGATCACGCCCGCGCCGTGCATGGGGTGGACGATCCTGTCGCCGACAGAAAACATCAGCTGCGCTCCTTCCCTTACAAAAATGAAGGCTTACCTTATTTTAGTATAAAAGAGATGCTGCTTCAATGTCAAGGCTCAATAAAAAATATAATCATATCATAGTCGATTTTTATCTGTCAACATTTATTTTTCACAAAACCTTTGATAAACCTTTTGTCTTTTCCCATCTTTGTGTTAAAATAAACATGTTAAAATGAAAAAAACGCAGAATGACTATAATCTAAATAAAGCTAAGCGAACGCGAGGAGGACCCCAAATGTACAAAATTCTTGTGGTAGACGATGAGGCCAAGATCCGCGAGGTCATCAAGGAATATGCAGAATTCAGCGGCTATGAGGTGACCGAAGCCGAGGACGGCATGAGCGCCCTGGGGCTGTGCAAGCTCAACGACTACGATCTGATAATCATGGATATAATGATGCCGAAGCTCGATGGTTTTTCCGCCTGCAAGGAAATCAAGAAAATCAAGGACATCCCGGTGATCATGCTTTCGGCCAGAGGCGAAGAATATGACAAGCTTTTCGGCTTTGAGCTCGGTATCGACGACTATGTAGTAAAACCGTTCAGCCCCAAAGAACTGATGGCCAGGGTAAACGCAGTTCTCAACAGAAAGCATGCCGCTGCCGGCCCTGCTTCGGGCGTCATGAAATTCGGTGGTCTGGAAATCAACATCCCGGCCAGGACCGTGACCGTGGACGGCAAAAAGGTCGAGCTTACGCCAAAGGAATACGACCTGCTCTTCTATCTGGTTGAAAACAGAAACATCGCCCTTTCGCGCGACAAGCTGCTTTCCGATATTTGGGGCTACGATTTCTTCGGCGACGACCGCACCATAGACACACACATTAAAAATCTGCGCAACAATCTCGGTCCTTACAGAGATTACATCGTAACATTGAGAGGAGTAGGCTACAAATTTGAGTACGAAGGTTAGCTTTGACGCCGGCAGCATCAAATTCAGGCTCTGGGTCTATTTCGTCGCCATCGGCGTGGGCGTAGTAGCTCTGATATGGTTCCTGCATTTATTCCTTCTGGACACCTATTATGAAGACATGAAGATCGCGGAGGTCGACAGAATCGCGGCCTCCATTTCGCGTTCCTATCAGCGCGACGACCCGGAGCTGACCGAAGCCATTCAGGAGCTTTCCGTCAGCAATGACTTTTACGTGATGATGGAAAGCACCAACGGTCTGCTGCTCTTTTCTCCCGAATCGGAAAGTAGGCTGCCCGTCTACGGCTATCTGGAAAAAACTCCGCAGCTGCGCGATATGCTCGAAAAGAGCTCCGGAAGCGCCGTCTCTTTCAAAATGGATACAGGTCTGGCCGAATACAAGACTCTGGCATACGGCCGCAAGCTGCAAAACGGCACCGAGGAGAGCGTCTATCTCTATATTTTCTCGCCGCTCTACCCGGTTACCTCCACCGTCAACATCCTGCGTCATCAGCTGATATATGTAACCATCTTTACCCTGGTCTGCGCCCTGCTCCTGGCCACATACTTCGCCAGACGCATCTCCCGGCCGATCAACGCCATGGCCGAGACCGCCAAGGAAATGGGTAAAGGTACTTATGACGTGAAGTTCGAGGCCAATTCTTATTCGGAGCTCAACAACCTGGCTGACACGCTCAACACCACCGCCTACGAGCTCGGCATGGCCGATAACCGCCTCAAGGACCTGATCGCCAACGTCTCCCACGATCTCAAGACGCCTCTGACCATGATCCGTTCTTACGCTGAAATGGTGCGCGATCTGTCGGGAAACAATCCGGAAAAGCGCAACGCTCATCTGCAGGTCATCATCGACGAAACCGACCGCCTCAATCAGATCGTCAGCGACATGGCCACCATCTCCGCCATGCAGACGCACAAGACGGTCCTGGAGCGTGTGCATTTTGACCTGGCTGCCGCCGCGCAGGCGATCCTGGCCTCGTATGATATTCTCAGCGAGCAGGAAGGCTACAAGTTCTCCTTCCACGCGCCTAAGGACTGTCTGACCTACGCCGACGAGAACAGAATCAAGCAGGTGATCGCCAACCTCGTCAATAACGCCGTCAAATACTGCGGCGAGGACAAGGAGGTCATTATCACTATCCGGCGTAGCGGGCGCAAGCTGCGCATGGAAATCGCCGATCACGGCCCGGGCATCTCGCAGGAAGAGCTGCCGCACGTATGGGACAGGTATTACAAGACCAGCACCAACTATGTGCGGCCGACCGAAGGCAGCGGCCTGGGGCTGTCCATCGTCAAGGGCATCCTCACCCTGCATCACGCCAATTACGGGGTCAGCAGCAAGCTGGGCAAAGGCACGATCTTCTGGTTCGAGCTGCCTTATGTCAAGAAGGAGCGCGAACGCGGCAAAGGCGTGGCCAGAGACCCGGAATCCATCGAAAGCATCGAATAGGCTGGCTAGCAAGCGCTCTCCCAACAATTGGTTGAGAAAGCTACTTGCGCAAGAAGCGGGGAAGCATCAGTCTCTGTTTCCGAAGGCCGCCATCGCTTCTCTTATATTGCCTGCGCCGATGGCCCGGCAGTTGCC
>CALWNX010000106.1 GCA_944382925.1 uncultured Clostridia bacterium
ATGTTTTCGAAGATCTGAAAGAGGAACATGGCCGTAAAGCCCACGACGATCAGCGCGCCGTAAAGATCAATGGCGTTGCGGATGATAGTCGTGCAGCGGAACAGGAAGAAGCCGTAAAAGAAGATTACCACCGCGCCGCCGATAAAGCCAAGCTCCTCGACCACCACGGAAAAGATAAAGTCGGATTGCTGCACCGGGATGAAGTCGAGGCTTTTCTGCGTGCCCTGAAACAGGCCCTTGCCCCAGAAGCCGCCGGAGCCGATGGCTATCTTCGACTGCCATACCTGATAGTTGCCCGGCAGATCGATGTTGTCGGGATGCAGAAAGGCTTCAATGCGATCCTTCTGGTAACCGTCCAGCAGGTTGTAGACGATCGGGATCATAGCCGCTACGCCGATGATGGATTTGAGCAGGATTTTGTAATCTATGCCGGCGAAGAAGACCATGAAGGCCCAGATTGCCATGTAGACAAGCGCGCTGCCCAGGTCCTCCTTGAGCACGAGAGCGATGATCGGCAGGGCGTAGACGCCGGCCAGCAGCACACCGCGGAATTTTTTCAGGTCCTCACGGTGGCGCGAAAGATAGCTGGCCATGAGGATGATGAAGAGTATCTTGACGAATTCGGAAGGCTGAATAGTGGTGATGCCGAGGTTGAGCCAGGCCCTGGAGCCGTAGCGCTCCTGCCCCAGACCGGGGATGTAGACGGACAAAAGGATGATGATCGAAGCGATATATAAAAACCTGTCCAGGCCGTTAAAGGCCGTATATTCGATATGAAGAATTACGACCAGCAGAATAAAGCCCAGTATGTAAGAAACCGCCTGTACAATGACCACTCTGTCCAGCACAAAACCGTCGTCGTAGACGGTGCTTTCGAGCATCAGCAGGCTGAGACAGCCAAGCAGGGCGATGATGATCAGGATGAACTTGTCGGTCGCCTTCAGCGGCGCAAAGAAGTTTTTCATAAAAAATCTCACTTTCCTAATATTGTATTATAACCGCATTTGATGAAGATATCAAGGAGAGCGTACAAATCATTATTTACAATCGAAATGTTTTGCGATATAATAAATTTGTATGAGTGTAAAAAGACTTAATCATATATGAAAATTGAATAAGAAGGAGGTGTTGTAATGGCTCCAGTCGTTGTAATCATTATTGCTGCTGCCTGCCTTTTGGTGGGCGCGTTGATCGGATATATTTACAGAAAAAATGTCGGCGAAAAAGCTATCGGCAGTGCGGAACAGAAGGCTCGCAACCTGATACTCGACGCTGAAAACAAATCCGAAACGATGAAAAAAGAGGCGGTACTTGAGGCCAAGGAGGACGCTCACAGAATCAGGAGCGAAGCCGAGAGAGACGCCAGAGAGAGAAGAGCAGAAATACAACGTTCTGAACGCAGACTCATCCAAAAAGAAGAGTCTATGGACAGAAAGCTCGAGAACATCGAGAGAAAAGAAGAAAGCATTACACAAAAAGAACAAGCAATCATCAATAAGCAGAAAGATTTGGACAAGGTGATTTCCAAACAGCTCGAGGAGCTGGAGAGGATCTCCGGCTACACCATCGAGGAGGCAAAATCGCTCCTTTTGTCCAACATCGAAAAGGAAGTGCGCCACGATGCCTCGCTGATGATCAAGGACATCGAAAGCAAGGCCAAGGAAGAGGCGGACAAGAAGGCCAAGAACATCATCACCGGCGCCATCCAGAGATGCGCCGCCGATCACGTGGCCGAAAGCACGGTTTCCGTAGTCGAGCTGCCTAACGACGAGATGAAGGGCAGAATCATCGGCCGCGAGGGCAGAAACATCCGCGCCATCGAGACGCTGACCGGCGTCGATCTGATCATCGACGACACGCCGGAGGCCGTCATCCTTTCGGGCTTCGACCCTGTCAGACGCGAGGTTGCCAGAATTGCCCTGGAAAAGCTGATCGTCGACGGCAGAATCCATCCGGCCCGCATCGAAGAGATGGTCGAGAAGGCGCAGAGAGAGGTCAACGCCATCATCAAGGAAGAGGGCGAGCAGGCCACCTTCGAGGTCGGCATCCACAACCTGCATCCTGAGCTGATCAAGCTTTTGGGCAGGCTCAGGTACAGAACCTCCTACGGCCAGAACGTGCTCAAGCATTCCGTAGAGGTCGCCCATCTGGCCGGACTGATGGCCGGCGAGCTGGGCCTGGACATCAAGCTGGCCAAGAGAGCCGGCTTGCTGCACGACATAGGCAAGGCGCTTGACCATGAGGTCGAGGGCACGCACGTAGATATCGGTATCGAGGTGCTCAGAAGATATAAGGAATCCGAGGCCGTTATCAACGGCATGGCTGCTCATCACGGCGATTACGAGCCGAAGAGCATGGAAGCCGTGCTGATCGCGGCGGCAGACGCTCTTTCCGCTGCCAGACCGGGAGCGAGAAGAGAGACTCTGGACGCGTATATCAAGAGACTGGAAAAGCTCGAGGAGATCGCCAATACGACTCCGGGCGTAGAGAAATCCTTCGCCATCCAGGCCGGACGAGAGATCAGAATCATCGCCAAGCCGGAGGAGGTAAACGACGAAGAGATCGTCTTCCTGGCCAGGGAGATTTCCAAGAAGATCGAATCGGAGCTTGAATATCCGGGACAGATCAAGGTCAATGTCGTAAGAGAGACCAGAGCGATAGATTACGCGAAATAAGCAAGCAGCGAGAGGACTCCTTTGCATGAGGAGTCCTTTTTTTGACAGGAGGTTCAATAAGGTGGGGAAAAGGCTGACGGCAAATACCCTGGACAAACAGGACAACAGATTGTTTTATTCGCAGATGATCTCGATCACGATACCGGTGATGCTGCAGCAGATGGTGGCTGTGGGCCTCAATCTGGTGGATACCATCATGGTCGGCAAGCTTTCTGCCAACGCTTTAGCCGGCGTGGGCGCGGCCAATCAGATATATTTTATCTACAGCGTGGCTATGTTCGGCGTTTTCAGCGGTGCGGCCGTGCATGCCGTGCAGTATTACGGCGTCAAGGATCTGGTAAACTTTCGCAAGATCATGGGTCTCGATTATATCATGTGCTTTGCGCTGACGATACCGACCATCATCATCGCCGTTTTGTTTGGCCCGCAGCTCGTGGGACTTTTTACGGATGAGCCTGATGTCATTGAGCTTGGCGTTCAGTATTTGGAAATCGCCTGCATCTCCTATGTTTTCAGCGGCATTTCCTTTGTTATAACGTATAATTCGCGTTCGGTGGCCATTCTCAAGGTGCCGACGACTATCAGCATCAGCGCGGTGCTGGTCAATGTGTGCCTGAACTACTGCCTGATATACGGAAAATTCGGCTTCCCGGAGTTGGGGGTGCGCGGGGCGGCGCTGGCTACGCTGATCGCCAGAATCTGTGAGAGCGGAGCCATGCTTTCGTATATATACATCTTCTCTAAGGAGCATCCGCTCAAGGCGCGCATCTCAGAGATGATACATATCGAAAAGGAAATGTTCATCAGAGTGATGAAAACGGCCACTCCGGTGATCTGCAACGAAGGGCTGTGGGCTATTTCCAACGCCATAGTCTTTGCCATCTATGGGCAGATCAGCGCGGCCGCCCTGGCCATCGTGCAGATCGCCAACACGGTTACGGAAGTCTTCCAGACGCTGTATGCCGGCATGAGCAACGCCTCTTCCGTGCTGATCGGCAGGGCTCTGGGCAGGGGAGAACGTGAGCTGGCCTATAAATATGCGCTTAAGATGATCAAACTGACGGTCATTTTCAATATTTTCACCATGACCCTGCTGATTATCGCCATCTGGCCGATAGCCGGCATTTACGGCTTCGATGCCGACACGACCGATATGCTGATCAAATCGCTGCTGGTATTTGCGGCTGCGCAGCTGCCGAAGATGCTGGTGTACATGCTGGTCTGCGGCATTCTCAGATCGGGCGGAGATACTGTCTGGTGTCTGATCATGGAATTCATTTTTAATTTCTGCTGTCAGATCGGCCTGGCCTTTCTGGCCGTCAATATCTTTGGACTGCCGCTTTATCTGGCGATCGCAGTCGTGATGCTGGCAGAAACGATGAAATCCGTGGTGGTCATCATCAGGGTGTTCAGCAAAAAATGGATGCACGTGTTTACGGGCAGATAGAGCAGGAGGAAGCAATGCTTGTATACCTTGATAACAGCGCCACGACCAGGGCCTATGACGAGGTCATCGCGCTGATGAGTCAAATGCAGAAAGAGGAGTACGGCAATCCGTCTTCGCTGCATACCATGGGACTGGCCGCCGAAAAGCGCCTGCGCGCGGCGCGCCGATCGCTGGCTCTGGCTCTTTGCGCGCGTGAGGAGGAGGTGTATTTCACCTCCGGCGGTACGGAGTCAGATAACACCGTGCTGGCCGGCCTTCTGGCTTTGGCGGCGCACGGAAAGAACAGGCTGATCACGACGGCGGTCGAGCATCCGGCCGTGCTGGAGCCGGCCCGCCGGCTGGAGTCGCTGGGCTTTAAAGTAGACTATATCGGCGTCGACCGTCATTGCCATCTCAACATGCAGCAGCTCGAAGCTGCGCTGGGCGAGGATGTGGCGATGATCTCGGTCATGGCCGTCAACAACGAGACGGGCACGATCATGCCTCTGGCAGAGATCGGCCGCCTCAAAGAACGCTTCAACCGCGAGCACGGGACTGCGATCCTGCTGCACACAGATGCGGTGCAGGCGCTGGGCAAGCTGCCGCTTGACATGGCGGGCGCACTGCGCCAGGTGGACCTGCTTTCTGTCAGCGCGCACAAGATTCACGGCCCCAAGGGCGTAGGCGGCTTATATGTCAGAAAAGGCACCAAAGCGCAGCCTTTCATGCTGGGCGGCGGGCAGGAAAGAGCTTTCCGCTCCGGCACGGAAAACACACCGGGCATCTGCGGCTTCGGCCTGGCGCTTGACATGGCGACAGGCAGGCTTTCCGAGCGCACGGCGGCGATGCAAAAAGCGCGCGCGGCGCTGCTTTCTGCCCTCAAGGCGGAGGTGCCCGACATTGTGATCAACAGCCCTGAGGATGAAACCGCCTCTCCGGCGGTGCTGAATGTTTCGTTTCTGGGCACGCGGGGAGAAGTGCTGCTGCACACGCTGGAGCAGGAGGGCATCTTCGTATCCACCGGCTCGGCCTGCTCTTCGCACAAGAAGGGACAGAGCCACGTGCTGACGGCGATGGGCCTGAAGCCGAAGGAGATCGAGGGTGCGATCAGATTCAGCTTCAGCGAGTTCAATTCGCCGGAGCAGATGGAATATACAGCTTGGAAGGTCAAGGAAGCCGTTACGCGCTTCCGGCGCCTTGGAAGCTTCAGATAAAAGGAGAAAAACATGAACGAGCAGAACATACTCATCGTCAGGTGCGGCGAGGTCGCTCTCAAGGGCATGAACAAGCCGTATTTTGAGCGCATGCTGGTGGACAGGATCCGCGCGGCGCTGCGCCGCTTTCACGGGGTTGACGTGCAGCGGCACGAGGGCCTGATCTTCATTCGCGCCGACAAGAGTCAGGATATAGAGCAGATCATCAGAGCCACCTCGCGCGTCTTTGGCGTCGCTTCGATCAGCAAGGCGGTGGAAGCGCCTTCTGAGCTTGACGCGGCCGGCGAGGCGGCGGTGGCCTACATGCTGGAGCTGATCGAAAAGCGCGGCGTCAAGACCTTCAAGGTCGAGGCCAAGCGGGCGGACAAGAATTGCCCGGTCAAATCGCCGGAAATCGGCCGCATCATCGGCGCTAAGATCCTGATCGGCTGCAAGGTGCTCAAGGTCGACGTACACGAGCCTGACGTGCGTTTGCATGTGGACGTGCGCCACGACAGGACATATATATACGAAAGCAAGATCGCCGGCTTCGGCGGCCTCCCTCTTGGTACCAACGGCAAGGGACTGGTGCTTTTGTCCGGCGGCATCGACAGCCCGGTGGCGGCCTTTATGATGGCCAAAAGAGGGATGCTGATCGAAGCTGTCCATTTTCATTCCTACCCGTATACCAGCCCGCGCGCCCAGGAAAAGGTCGAGGAACTGGCGCGGATCCTGGCTTCCTACTGCGGCAGCTTTCGCATGCACGCCATCAACCTGCTGCCGGTGCAGGAGCAGATCGTGCAGAACTGCCCGGAGGAGGAGACTACGATTCTCGTGCGCCGCTTCATGATGCGTATCGCTGCCAGAATCGCAGCCGAAAACGGCTGCATGATGCTGATCACCGGCGAAAATCTCGGCCAGGTCGCCAGCCAGACGGCAGAGGCGCTGGTGGTGACGGACGCCTCCGTTTCGCTGCCGGTAATGCGGCCGCTGATCGCCATGGACAAGATCGACATCATGGACAAGGCGCAGGAAATCGGTACCTACGAGACTTCGATCCAGCCCTACGAGGACTGCTGCACGGTCTTTCTGCCTAAGCACCCGACTACCAAGCCGCGTCTTGAACGCATTCTGCGCTCGGAAAGCCGCCTGGACTGCGAGGCTCTGATAGAAGCGGCCGTCTCCGCGGAGGAGATCATCGAAATAAAGGCCGGCGACGCATAAAGACGTATAAAAAAGAGGTTCAAAGAGCACAAATAATACTTGACAAAACGTGCGCGCCGCGCTAGAATTAAATTGAGAATAGGAATTATTCTTAAAAATAAACTTTTGAGAGAGGGTGGAGCATTGACCAAGCAGAAAAAGCTCGTGCTGGATATAGCAGCAAATTCCAATGCGCACCTGAACGCAGAGGAAATTTTCCTTCTGGCCAAGAAGGAGATGCCCGCAATCGCGCTGGGCACGGTCTATCGCAACCTCAATATTCTGGTTGAAGAGGGACTGCTGAGGCGCATCAGTATTGCGGGTCAGCCTGACAGATTTGATCATGTCGGGGATGAACACGAACACCTGATATGCCGGCAATGCGGCAAGCTGCGGGACATCAGAGTCGACGGCATCCTCGATAAGATAAAGTCAGCTACCGGTGAGGATGTCCTGTCGGTGAGCCTCAGCGCCTATTACATCTGTGCAGATTGCCGGCGCTGCTTAAGACATACTGACATGACAGCAAATTGATTTTATGGAGGGACGTAAATGAAGGAGTTAAATGGAACTAAGACAGAAGCTAATCTTTGGACCGCTTTTGCGGGAGAATCGCAGGCCAGAAACAAGTACACGTATTTCGCCAGCGTAGCAAAGAAGGAAGGCTATGAGCAGATCGCCGCCATCTTCCAGAAGACGGCCGACAACGAGAAGGAGCACGCCAAGCTGTGGTTCAAGGCGCTGGGCGAGCTGGGCGACACTGCCGCCAACCTCAAGGCTGCGGCTGCCGGCGAGAACTATGAGTGGACTGACATGTATGCGCAGTTTGCCAAGGAAGCCAAGGAAGAGGGCTTTGACCAGCTGGCTGCCCAGTTTGCGATGGTTGCGGAGATCGAAAGACATCACGAGGAGAGATACCTCGCTCTGCTCAACAACGTAGAGATGCAGAAGGTCTTCGAGAAGGCCGACGAGACCATGTGGGAGTGCAGAAACTGCGGTCATCTGGTGATCGGCAAAAAGGCCCCGCAGGTTTGCCCGGTTTGCGCTCATCCGCAGAGCTTCTTTGAAGTAAGAAAAGAAAACTACTAATATTAACTACAGGCAGGATGAAAAGCCAGCAAGTGTATGCTTGCTGGCTTTTTGCGTGGGTCTTGGCGCCGGCGTCTGCTGGGGCTTGCGTGGGCTTTGGTGCCGGACGGCCAAATTCTCGCCTTTCGCCAAATCGCTGTTGCCCCAAGAGAATTTCAGACGGCAAAAGTCTCGCTAATGGCAAAATGACAGCGGTCGGAAGAGAATACCACGTAAAATTTGTTTGCAACAGGCCCTTCCAGTTTCTCTTCCAGTTGATTCTGCGTTGAAAAAGAGATTTCTCCGCCTTCATTTTCGGCCCATTCTCTTTGCACCCTT
>CALWNX010000107.1 GCA_944382925.1 uncultured Clostridia bacterium
TTTCTGGCCTCGCAGCACTGGCGGCCGTGAAAGATGAGGCTGTGGTGCGTGCGCGACCAGCGTTCCTGCGGTATGCGCTGCATGAGCGCAAGCTCTGTCTTGAGGACGTCCTTTTCGTTCGTGAGGCCGATCCGGTTGGCGACGCGAAAAACGTGCGTGTCGACGGCAATCCGCTGCTGGCCGAAGCCGACTGAGAGCACGACGTTGGCAGTCTTGCGGCCGACGCCGGGCAGCGAAACGAGTGCCTCATAATCGTCCGGCACCTGGCCGCCAAAGTCGTTTTCCAGCGCTCTGGCGATGCCGACGATGTTCTTTGATTTAGTTTTGTACATGCCGATGCGTTTTATGTATTCTGCCACCTCGTCCGGGTCGGCTGCGGCCAGCGCGGCGGGCGAAGGATAGCGGGCGAACAGCGCCGGCGTCACCTGGTTGACGGATTTGTCCGTCGTCTGCGCGGAAAGCGCTACCGCGATCAGCAGCTGGTAGACATTTTCGTGTTGCAGGGCGCACTCGGCGTCGGGATAGGTTTTTTCCAGTATATCGAGGATCGTATTTATATCTTTGTCTTTTACCATCTTTTCTACCTCCGCCTTTATTTTAACACAAGACAGACCGTTTGTCGAAGTGAAGAAAAAAATGTCGTCTTTCTCTGTTTGGCGTGTCCGGCGGCTTTGCGTGTGGTATAATGTAAACTGCAAAGCAAAAGGCAAGGAGGGAAGTCATGATAATCGATTTTGCCAAAATAGAAGAAATAACGTATACTGCGCTTAAGGGCGGTGAGGGCACCGTCAAAAGCCGCACCTTTGCCGACGACAACAACCGTATAATACTCGGAAGACTGGCGCCGGGCTCGTCTATCGGCCTGCACCGCCACGAGGACAGCAGCGAGATGATCGCTATCGTCAAAGGGCGCGGAAAGGTGCTCTTTGCGGGCGAGTATGAGCCGGTAAAGGAAGGCGACGTTCATTATTGTCCGCAGGGCTTTGAGCACAGCCTGATAAACGATGGCGCGGACGAGCTCGTCTACTTTGCCATGGTGCCGCGGCACTGCTGATAAGAGCGCGGCAAATCCGCGCAGATTCTTTGCAAATCCGCGCGGACTCTCGGCGACTCTGCGGCAAATCCGCGCAGATTCTCGCTTTTTTAAGAATTCAACCCACTGCGAAGAGAATTTTCAGCGCCTAAAATCCCGCCATTTGCTTTGAGCGGCACCTGAAAAGAGAATGAAGGGATAAAGAAGGCTTTTTCCAAGCTTTGTGTTCTCTTTCCAGAGCGGTTATATGGGGAAAAGAGGGAATTGAAAGAGCAAAAATTACGCCGATTCTCTTTGAGATGAAGGCTAAAGCGAGTTGGCGAGAATTTTGCGGTTGAAAATTCTCTTGGCACAGCGCTGATTTTACAAAAGGCGAGAATTTCAGCGTTGCCGGGCCAGGCCGCGGTGTAGGCAGGTCAGAGGATAGAAAAAAGTCAGCAAAATCAAAGATCTTGCTGACTTTTTTACCGCCGCTTATTTCTGCTTGCCGAAGAGGGCGAGCAGGCGCAGGAAGATGTTGATGAAATCCAGGTACAGCTGCATCGCTCCGTAGATGTAGAGCTTGCGGTCGCTTTCGAGCGCCATCATACTGAACTGTCTGATCCTGTTCATGTCGTAGGCCGTAACGCCAAAGAAGAGGAACAGCACGGCGCAGTCGATGAAGATCTCCATGGTCGAGCTCTTGAGCAGGAAGATGTTGATCAGGCTGACTACGATTGCAATCAGAAGCGTGATCATCAGCATCGGACCGAAGCGGGTCAGGTCCTTCTTGCAGCTGTGGCCGTAGAGCGCGAAGCCGCCGAAGAGCGCGGCGCCGGCCAGGAACAGCAGGACGATCGAGCTCAGCTGATAGACGGCAAAGATGACCGAAAATACCAGGCCGTTGATGACCGCGTAGGTGAAAAACAGGGCTCCGACTACAGCCGGCGAGAGCTTGTTGAACAGGAGCGAAAATACGAATACCACCACGAGCTCCGCTACTGCCAGCGTCATATAGGTGACGCCGGTCAGCACGGCGATGTAAAGCCCCGTCATATAAGTGAGGGCGGCGGTGATGGCGGTGACCAAAAGGCCGGCGATCATCCAGACAAAAGTCCGGAAGACGAAATCATTTTGGTGGCGGATGGCCACCGGATCAAGATAGTTTTCTCTTTGCATAAATACCTCCTTTGAAAGCGCCTACTTGCCGGCGCCGCAGCATTTTTTGTATTTCTTTCCCGAACCGCAAGGACAAGGGTCGTTGCGGCCCGGTTCTTTTTCCTTGTGTACGGTCTTGGAACGCTTGTAATCCTTGAGAATTTCAGCCCGGCGCTCCTGACTCAGCACGCCTTCCCACTGCGGAAGGGTGTAGAGATAGTCGGCGTCGGCCTTGAGCATGTTGAAATAAAGCTTTTCAAAATCGACGTCCAGCGAAAGAGCGGTGTCTTCGGCGATCTTTTCCAGCTCGTTGGCCTCTCTCAAGCTGCTGTTGATGCCGTCGAGAAAGCCCATGAAGATCACCGGGTCGGCCTCAAACCGGGCGACAAGCTCGCTGAAGGTGCCGCTGAGCTTTTCGTCCTTGTGGGCGAGGATGTGCTCGTATACGCGGGTTTCCGTCTGGCTGTATTCCTGCCAGAAGGCTTCAAAGCTTTCCTCCGTCTGACCCTCCATCAATTTTTGCCATTTTTTGTACAATGTCATTGTTAACCTCCGTTACTGTATATTTAAAGTGAAAATCTTTTTCTGATGATGCTGATGATGTCGCCGCAGATGGCGCTGCCGGTCGGTAGAGGGCCGGCGCCGCGGCCGTAGAACATCAGCTCGCCTACCATGTCGCCGGTTACATATACGGCGTTGAATTCGTTGTTTACGCCGGCCAGCGGATGGCTCTTATCCAGAAACGCAGGCGCCACCAGGTATTCGACCATGCCCTCGCGCAGGGAAGCGCGGGCCAGCAGCTTGATCTTCTGGCCGGCATTTTCGGCTGCCTCAATGTCGGCGGCGGAAATTCCCGTGATGCCGACGGTCGGGATGGCGTCCGGGGCCACATAATGACCGAAAGCCAGCGCGATGAGGATCGAGAGCTTGTTGGCAGCGTCGATGCCTTCGACGTCGGCGGTAGGATCCGCCTCGGCAAAGCCCTTGGCCTGCGCGTCCTTCAGCACTTCCTCGTAGGAAAGGCCTTCTTCGGTCATCTTGGTGAGGATGTAGTTGGTGGTGCCGTTGAGGATGCCGGTGATTTCGAGGAAATTGTTGGCGCCAAGCGGTCCCGCCAAAGCGCTGAGCACGGGAATGCCGCCGGCTACGCTGGCCTCAAAGAGAAATTCCACGTTGTTTTTTCTGGCCGTTTCCGTCAGCAGCCGGTAGTTGGCGGCGATGGCCGCCTTATTGGCGCTGACCACGTGCTTGCCGTTTTCCATCGCCTGGCACATGAAGGAAGTGGCCGGCTCGATGCCGCCGATCATTTCCACCACAATATCTATGTCGGGCGCTTTGATAATATCGTCAGGGTCTTCGGTCAGCAGCGCGGGGTCTGCCGCGAAGAGCCTTTTCTTATTTCTGTTCCTCTGCAGGATCCTGGTTACCTCGGCCGCAACGCCGGTGCGCTTTGCGATCAGCTCTTTATTTTCGCTGAGGATGTGAAAAGCGCCGCCGCCGACATTGCCGAAGCCCAGCAAGCCGATCTTTACTGTTTTCATGCCTGAAGCTTGTTTCCTCCTTTTAGTATACCGCAGTATACTTGTATCTAATCTCATGCTTACTGGCAAGATTATATAACAGTTTTGAAAATTTGTCTTTACCTTTTTTGAAAATTTGTTATCATTGTCAGGGGAGGGACAAGAATGAGTCTTAACATAGTACTTGTAGAACCGGAAATTCCGCCTAACACCGGCAACATCGC
Source organism: uncultured Clostridia bacterium (assembly GCA_944382925.1). Classification (GTDB taxonomy): domain Bacteria; phylum Bacillota; class Clostridia; order Peptostreptococcales; family Anaerovoracaceae; genus Fimisoma. The sequence continues at coordinate 3,915 of CALWNX010000107.1, forward strand.
CCGGACCTGTGCGGCGACTGATACGAAGCTGCATCTCGTCAAACCGCTGGGGTTTTCCATCGAGGACAGGCAGCTCAAGCGGGCCGGACTCGATTACTGGCCTTATGTAGATCTGGAAATACACGAAAGTCTGGAGGATTTTCTGGCTCGATACGGCCGGGAACGGCTCTGGCTGGCGACGACCAAGGGCGGGCAGCTTTACACACAGCCGCAGTACCGCGACGGGGATTTTATTCTCTTCGGCCGCGAGACTCGCGGACTGCCGCGCGATTTCATCGCCGCCAACAGCGATAAGACCGTGCGCATCCCGATGAGCGAAAACACACGCGCCCGTTCTTTCAACCTGGCGAATTCAGCGAACATCATTCTCTTTGAAGCTTTAAGGCAGCTGGGATTTCCCGGACTGGCCTGATTAGGCCTGATATGAAAGCGAGTCTCATGGTGAGCAAGAGGTGGAAGCAAAATATTGGTTAGATCAATCTGAAACCAAACGGCTATTTGACTGCATTGCCAAGGATCAAAATGAATAAAAAGATAATTGAAATAAAGATGACAGGCGGGCCTGGCGACCCGTGGCGCGATGATGCCTGGAGCGATACGCTGACTATGACCGCAAACAGCATTAGCTACGCATTCCGGTATAGAAATACTCCTGATAAAGATAAGGAACGGCATTGGTCTTATTAAAGCGACAGCTGGCAATTCAAGCGCCAGTTTGAACACATTGCCTGGATGCTTGGCAATATTGCCTGCGAGCCTCAGGATGTGCAGGAGCTGGATCCAGACGGGCGTTTCATCCGCTGCCATATAACTTATGACGACCAGAGCGCAGAGGACGAAGGATTCTTTGTCAGCACGAAAAATCATCGTGATCTGTTTCGCGGCATCCAACAATTAGTACCGGGCATGGAATTGACACCGGTCTTAATCGATCTATACGAAGAAGAGGAGTGATAAAACAGACTTATCGGGCTTGAAATGATCATAGGGATTTGGTATAATAATTGCATGAAGAGCCAGTTTATTCATACTAAGATCAGTATTTGCAAGCAGAGGTAGACGATGAAGCTAAGTTACGGCCTGACAATTGAACAGACACAGAAGCTCACCATGACGCCGGAGTTGATTCAGGCCATCCGTATTCTGCAGTTTAATACCCAGGAGCTGGATGACTACGTACAGGGCGAATTGCTGGACAACCCTGTCCTCGAATACGACAGGACCGCTGATATTGACACGCCGCGCGAGAAGCCGGAGATCGACCTGCGCGAAATGCTCAAAGAAGACTACGACGACATCAGCTACAGACAGTGGGAGTATTCCAAGGATAAG
>CALWNX010000108.1 GCA_944382925.1 uncultured Clostridia bacterium
GACGGGGAAAATAAAATAAGCCGTGTTTCCCGCTATGAGAAACACGGACAGCTGGCACCATAACAGCGCGTCAGCGGGCGCAGAGTGCACCCGCGCCCTGCGTCCCGCACCCTGCCCGCCAGTCAGCGGGCGGGCAGGGCTCTGCCGCCCGGCTACTCGACCACGTCGCTGAGGCCGGCGGCCGCCGCGATCGGCAGCGAAAAGGTGATCGCGCCGGCCGGGGTTTCCGGGCCGGTGTGCTCGATGATGGCCTGCATAATGCGGGCCTTGTCGGCCGCTTTGGCCACGATCATGATCACTTCCTTCTCGTTGGCCAGCGAGACGCCGAAGAACTTCTGCGCCTCCTTGCTGGTGCCCTTGGCGTGCAGCACGGTGCCGCCGGAAGCGCCGGCCGCGCGGGCCACCTGCATCACGTCGTCCATGTAGCTCTGGTTTAAGACTACCAGGATCAGCTCGTAGGCGAACTTGAACTTGGGGGTCTTTTTATCGATATGCTCCGTCTGGGAGTTGTTTGTCAGATAAGCCAATGTTTTACCTCCTCCTACACTCTTGATCGGCACAGCCATGATCGTGCCGTAACCCGGTACATCGATCAGCAGCTTGCGCCGGGCGTTTTTGATCAGCTGGCGCGTCTTGTCGGGATTGGCGACGCCGACGATGACCGCCTTTTCTTCAGCCTGAAAGCCGTATTTGTCCATCTGCTCATCGGCATGCGGGTCGCTGCCGAGCATGGTCAGGATCAGAGGAATTTCTACCTCCTCGTACATAGTGTTGACAAAATCGGCGTTGTTTCTGTCTACTACAGTTATCACACAGTTAAGATGCACTTATTCCACCTCCCAAAGCTCGATGATCTCCGCGTTGCCGTAGCTGCTGAAGACAGCCTGCGACTGCTCCTCGCCGCGGCTTTTGATGACGTAGATCGCGCCCATGATCTGGATCGTGATCAGCGGCATCATCGCCACCATCGCCACCAGCCCGAAAGCGTCGGTGAGGATATTGCCGCCGGTAGCCTGGCAGGCGCCCATGGCAAACGGCAGAATGAAGGTGGCGGTCATCGGACCGGAGGCCACGCCGCCGGAGTCGAAGGCGATGGCCGTGAACATCTGCGGCACGAAGAAGCTCAGCGCCAGCGCCAGCACGTAGCCGGGGATCAGGAACCAGAAGATGCTGATGCCGGTGATCACGCGCAGCATGGCGATCATCATCGCCAGCGAGATGGCGATCGAAAGGCTGATGCGGATGGCTCTTTCCGAAACGGCGCCGGAGCTGATTTCCTCGACCTGCTTGGTCAGCACGTGTACGGCCGGCTCGGCGGAAACGATGAACCAGCCGATGATGCCGGCGATCGGGATCAGCAGATAGATCGTCCAGCCGGTGCCCAGCTCCGTGCCCAGGATGGTGCCCAGCGGCAGGAAGCCCACGTTGACGCCGGTCAGGAAGCAGACCAGGCCGGCATAGGTGAAGAGGATGCCGAGGATGATCTTGAGAAACGGCAGACGGCGCAGCTTCAGCACGGCGGCCTGGAAGATGAGGAAGAAGATGATGATCGGCGAGAGCGCCATCGCCACCTCTGCCATGTATTCAGGAATCGCGTGCGTGTAGCTCAGACCCAGGGCGACAGTGTCGGTGAAGGAGTCCGTGACGGAGGAAGAGGACAGATCGCCGCCGCCTTCGTAGAAAAAGCCCAGCAGCAGCACCGCCAGAATCGGTCCGATCGAGCAGAGGGCTACCAGCCCGAAGCTGTCTGCCTCAGCGTTCTTGTCGCTACGGATGGAAGCCACGCCCACGCCCATGGCCATGATGAAAGGCACGGTCATGGGCCCCGTCGTTACGCCGCCGGAGTCAAAGGCCACGCTTATATAGTCGGGGTCGGCAAAGAACGCCAGGGTAAAAACTATAATGTAAAAAAACATCAGGATCCACCGCAGCTGGACGCCGAGCAGGATACGCAGCATGCAGAGCATGAGAAAAAGCCCTACGCCGACGGAAACGGTGATGATCAGAATTATCGTATTGATGTGCGGCGTGTTTTCGGCCAGAACCTGCAGATCAGGTTCGGCGATGGTGATGATTACGCCAAGGATGAAACTTATAACGAGCAGAATGCTTAAATTTCTGAATTTTGTAAGCCTGGCACCGGTGTAGGTGCCGATGAGAGTCATAGATTTTTCTACTCCAAAGGTGAAAAGACCAAGACCTAAGATCAGCAGAGCTGTACCTATTATAAAGGATAACATCAGGTCCGTAGGCATTGGAGCAATTGAAAAGCACAAAAGGGCGACTATCAATGCCACAGGTAAAACAGAAGCAGCCGACTCGCGAAATTTCTGGATCAGAGAATACTTAAAAAGCAAACCGAAACCCCCTTTCTAAACTCGTATTATCGCTTGTGTGGTTGCTACAAAAAAATATTGAATGTGTTCTATGTTAATAATATAACATGAAAAAGGGCGGCGGCGCAACAGCGTGGAGAAAAAAATCAAAAATTTGCACAATCTGAACACCGTAGTCGTCCTTGTATTGTAAAAAATACATAAAATTATGCAGAATTTTTTGTAAAAAAACACAATAAGCCCTTGACATCCGGCGGCAAAAGATGTAGTATAGCACTATACTTGAGAAGGGAGAAAAAGTATTGATGGCATACATTATTTTACTCGGCCTACAGCTGGTCATTAGCCCGCAAGATAATATGCGCTGATTTCTGCCCGGAACCGAGTAAACAAGAAGTGTATGCACACATTTAAGATACCTTTAGCCTTGTTTCCATTCTGGTGGGAGCAGGGCTATTTTTATTAAAAGAAAGGAAGCAGAAAAATGACGACAGACATTAAAGACAACGTCAAAGGTATGAAGAATCATACCAAGTACGGAATTGGCTATTTCATGCCGCCGGTAGTTTCTCAGAAGTGGGTCTGCAAAGATCATCTGGATAAGGCGCCAAGGTGGTGCAGCGTAGACCTAAGAGACGGCAATCAGGCTCTGGTAGTGCCGATGAGCCTGGAGGAAAAGCTGGATTTCTTTAAGCTGTTGTGCGATATCGGATTCAAGGAAATAGAGGTCGGTTTCCCGGCTGCTTCGGAGACGGAGTACGAGTTCACCAGGACGCTGATCGAAAAAAATCTCATTCCCGAGGATGTGACCATACAGGTGCTGACGCAGTCGCGCGAGCACATCATCGCCAAGACCTTTGAGGCCCTCAAAGGAGTGAAGAAGGCGGTCGTGCATCTTTACAACTCCACCTCGGTAGCGCAACGCGAACAGGTTTTCCGCATGTCCAAGGAAGAGATTAAGGAGATCGCCACCTTCGGCGCCGGCTTGCTTTGCGAATACGCGGCGAAGATGCCGGAGACAGAATTTATTTTCGAATATTCGCCGGAGAGCTTTACCGGCACGGAGATGGAATTCGCCCTCGACATCTGTAACGCGGTGATCGACATCTGGCAGCCGCAGCCTGAGCGACCGGTGATCATCAATCTGCCGGCGACGGTTTCCATGTCGATGCCGCACGTTTACGCTTCGCAGATCGAATACATGTCGGATAACCTGCACAACAGAGAAAGCATCGTGCTTTCGCTGCACCCGCACAACGACAGAGGCACAGCCGTGGCCGACTGCGAGCTGGGTCTTCTGGCCGGCGGACAGAGAGTGGAGGGCACGCTGTTTGGCAACGGCGAGCGCACCGGCAACGTGGACATCGTGACGGTGGCCATGAACCTCTATTCGCACGGCGTCGATCCGGGCCTTGATTTCAGCAACATGCCATATATAGTAGAGATGTATGAAAAGTTCACCGATATGAAAGTGCATCCGCGCCAGCCATACGGCGGCAAGCTGGTGTTTGCGGCCTTCTCCGGCTCGCATCAGGACGCCATCGCCAAGGGTATGCACTATCGGGAGGAATTCAACCTCGACAGGTGGAACGTGCCTTACATTCCGATCGATCCGCACGATATCAACAGGGAGTACGAGGCCGACGTCATCAGGATCAACAGCCAGTCCGGCAAGGGCGGCGTGGCTTATGTGCTGGAGACGGCTTACGGCTACAATATTCCAAAGGCCATGCGCGAGGAGCTCGGCTATCTGATGAAGCACGTCTCCGACGTCAACCACAAGGAGCTGCCGGCCGAGAAGCTGCATGAGATCTTCCTCCGGGAATACGTCAACAGGAAGGATAAGATCGTCCTCAAGGACGCCACCTTCGAGAGACTGCCGCAGACGGAGAGCCTGGGCGACAACGGCATCCGCGCCGACGTGCAGGCTGAGGCCGGCGGCAGGATATACGAGCTTTCCGGCGAGGGCAACGGCCGACTGGATGCGATCATGAACGCTCTGCGCAAAGGCCCGTACAGGATCGACTGCGACTTCGTCACCTACGAGGAGCACGCGCTGGAGTCCGAATCCAACGCCAGGGCGGCCGCTTATGTGGCGCTCAAGGATAAAAAGGGCAGCATGCACTGGGGCGTGGGCGTGCACAACGATATTATCTACGCTTCCGTGAACGCGCTGCTTTCGGCGATTAACAGGGCGCTGGCCCAGAATGAGAGGTAAAGAGCATGGGTATGACGATGACACAGAAGATACTGGCCGATCACGCGGGACTTGCCGCGGTCAGAGCCGGACAGCTGATAGAGGCCAGGCTGGACCTGGTGCTGGGCAATGACATCACCTCGCCGGTAGCGATCAACGAATTTGAGAAAGCCGGCTTTGACAGCGTCTTCGACAAGGCGAAGATCGCCCTGGTGATGGATCACTTTACGCCGAATAAGGATATCAAGGCGGCGCAGCAGTGCAAGCAGACCAGAACCTTTGCCCGGCGCTTTGACATAGACAATTATTTCGATGTGGGAAACGTGGGCATCGAGCATGCGCTGCTGCCGGAGCAGGGCCTGGTGGCCGCCGGCGACTGCGTGATCGGCGCCGATTCGCACACCTGTACATATGGCGCGCTGGGCGCTTTCTCGACCGGCGTGGGCAGCACCGATATGGCCGCCGGCATGGCGACCGGCAAGGCCTGGTTCAAGGTGCCGGCCGCGATCAGAGTCGAGCTTAAGGGCAGGCTGAACGAGTATGTTTCCGGCAAGGATGTGATCCTGCACTTAATCGGCCTGATCGGCGTGGACGGGGCGCTCTACAAATCGCTGGAATTCACGGGCGAAGGGCTTTCGTCCCTCTCGATGGACGACCGCCTCTGCATCGCCAACATGGCCATCGAGGCCGGCGCCAAGAACGGCATCTTCATGGTCGACGAGATCACGAGAAAATATATGGACGGCAGGGTAAAGCGGCCGTACAAGGTGTTTGCTCCTGACGAGGACGCCGAGTACGAAAGGACCGTCACCATCGATCTTTCCGCCCTCAGGCCGACGGTGGCCTTTCCGCATCTGCCGGAGAACACCAGAACCATCGACGAGGTGGGCGAGGTGAAGATCGATCAGGTGGTGATCGGCTCCTGTACCAACGGCCGTCTTGAGGACATGAAGGCGGCGGCGGAAATCCTCAAGGGGAAAAAGGTGGCCCGCGATGTGAGATGTATCATCATTCCGGCCACGCAGCAGATATATAAGGACTGCATCAGGGCGGGCTACATCGACATCTTTATCGACGCCGGCTGTGCTGTTTCCACGCCGACCTGCGGACCGTGCCTGGGCGGCTACATGGGCATCCTCGCCGAGCACGAGAGGTGCGTGGCCACTACGAACCGCAATTTCATCGGCAGGATGGGACACAACCTGTCGGAGATATATCTCGCCAACCCGGCCGTGGCGGCGGCTTCGGCCATCACCGGCAGGATCACAGACCCGAAGGAGGTAATGTAAATGAAGGCTCAGGGCAAAGCGCACAAATACGGCGACAACATCGATACCGACATCATCATCCCGGCCAGATACCTTAACACCGCCGACAGCAGGGAGCTGGCGGCGCACTGCATGGAACCGGTCGATGAAGATTTCTTTGAAAAAGTGCAGAAGGGTGATATAATGGTAGGCGGCCTGAACTTCGGCTGCGGCTCCTCGCGGGAGCACGCGCCGATCGCCATCAAGGCCTGCGGAGTTTCCTGCGTGATCGCCAAGTCGTTTGCACGCATCTTCTACCGCAACGCCATCAACATCGGCCTGGCGATCCTCGAATGCCCGCAGGCGGCGGAGGCGATCGCAGACGGCGACGAGGTGGCGGTGGATTTTGAGAGCGGAATCATCACCGACCTGACTAAAGGCGAGCAGTATAAGGCCATGCCTTTCCCGGAATTTATCGATAACATCATCAAGAAGGGCGGACTGCTCAATTCCATAAAATAGCTTAAACTTTACGAAGGAGACTAACACACATGCTTACACTGAAAGCGTTTGAAGAGGCAGCAGAGACAGTGCAAAGGGTCGCGATCGAGACCAAGCTGATATACAGTGATTTCTTCAGCGAGCAGACCGGCAACAAGGTCTACCTCAAGCCGGAAAACCTGCAGAAGACGGGAGCCTACAAGCTCAGAGGCGCCTATTACAAGATCAGCACTCTGACAGACGAGGAGAGAGCCAGGGGACTGATCACGGCCTCGGCCGGCAACCATGCGCAGGGTGTGGCTTACGCGGCCCAGGCGTACGGCTGCAAGGCGACGATCGTGATGCCGACGACGACGCCGCTGATGAAGGTCGACAGGACCAAGAGCTACGGCGCCGAGGTCATCCTCAAGGGCGACGTCTACGACGAGGCGGCCGAATACGCTCTCGATCTGGCCAAGGAAAAGGGCTACACTTTTATCCATCCGTTTGACGACCCGGTGGTGGCGACCGGACAGGGCACCATCGCCATGGAGATCATCAAGGAGCTGCCGCTGGTGGATTACATCCTGGTGCCGGTGGGAGGCGGCGGCCTTTCGACGGGCGTTTCCACCCTGGCCAAGTACCTCAATCCCAAGATCAAGGTCATCGGCGTGGAGCCGGCCGGCGCGGCCTGCCTTAAGGCTTCCTTCAAGGCCGGCAAGGTGACGACGCTGGAGCATGTGTCGACTATAGCCGACGGTACCGCCGTCAAGACGCCGGGCAGCAACATCTTCCCTTATCTTAAGAAGAATCTGGACGACATCATCACCGTCGAGGACGACGAGCTGATCGTGGCCTTCCTCGACATGGTCGAGAACCACAAGCTGGTGGTGGAAAATTCCGGCCTCCTGACGGTGGCGGCGCTTAAGCATCTCAATGTCAAGGGCAAGAAGATCGTTTCCATCCTGTCCGGCGGCAATATGGACATCATCACCATGTCCTCCGTGGTGCAGCTGGGACTGATCAAGCGCGACAGGATCTTCACCGTTTCGGTGATGCTGCCTGACAAGCCGGGCGAGCTGGTGCGCGTGGCTTCCGTCATCGCCGGGAGCCAGGGCAACGTCGTCAAGCTGGAGCACAACCAGTTCGTCTCCACCAACCGCACGGCGGCCGTGGAGCTGAAAATCACCATCGAGGCCTTCGGTACGGCGCACAAGCATTCGATCTGCCGCGCGCTGGAGGAGGAAGGCTATAAGCCGCAGCAGATCAGCGTGCTGATGTAAGAGGAGGCGAAAATGAAGTATAAGATTGCAGTAATTCCGGGCGACGGTATCGGCCCGGAGGTGACCGGCGAGGCGGTCAGAGCGCTGGAGGCGGTAGCCGCCAGCTTCGGTCATCAGTTTACATACGAATACGTACAGGCGGGCGGCGCAGCTATCGACAGCTGCGGCGAGTGTCTGCCGCAGGCAACGATAGAGGCGGCCAAAGCTGCCGACGCAGTGCTGCTGGGCGCTGTAGGCGGACCAAAGTGGGACGGCCTGCCGGGCGAGGAACGGCCGGAAAAGGCGCTTTTGCGGCTGAGAAAGGAGCTGGGGCTGTTTGCCAACCTGCGCCCGGCTCTCATGTTTGACGAGCTGGCGGAAGCCTGTCCGCTGAAGCCGGAAAAGGTCGAAGGCGGCCTTGACCTTCTGGTGGTCAGGGAGCTGACCGGCGGCATCTATTTCGGCGAGCGCGGCGTGCGCGAGACGGCGGACGGCCCGGAAGCCTACGACGTGGAGCGCTATTCGCAGAAGGAAATCAGGCGGGTGGCGGAGATCGCCTTTGAGATGGCGATGAAGAGGAACAGAAAAGTCACCAGCGTGGACAAGGCCAACGTGCTGGAGAGCTCGCGCCTGTGGCGCAAGACAGTCGCCGCCGTGGCGGAGCGCTACCCTGAGGTGAAGCTTGAGAACCTCTATGTCGACAACGCGGCCATGCAGCTTGTCTATAATCCCAAGCAGTTCGACGTGCTGGTGACCAGCAACATCTTCGGCGATATTCTTTCGGATGAGGCCAGCATGATCACCGGTTCCATCGGCATGCTGCCTTCGGCCAGCCTGGCGGAGGGAGCCTTCGGCATGTACGAGCCGGTACACGGCTCGGCGCCTGACATCGCCGGCAGCGGCAGGGCTAATCCGATGGCGGCCGTGCTTTCGGCGGCGATGATGCTCAGATATACTTTCGGCCTTATGGCGGAGGCCGAGGCTGTCGAAGCTGCCGTCAAATCGGTGCTGGCCGCAGGGTACCGGACGCCGGACATCATGACGGACGGCTGCATACCGGCGACTACTTTACAGATCGGAACGCTGATCGCAGAGAGGATCGCGGAGAGGAAATGAGATGCGGGAGCTTTTAGATAAACTGATATTATATGAAATTGCCCAAGAAGAAAGAGAGCTCATGCTGGCGGCGGCAGGCGGAGAAGGGCAGGGACCTTTTCTGCGCCATCTGCTGGAGCTTTCCGGCAGGCACGGCCTGTCGGGCGATCTCTGGCGCTGTTATGTCGCCTGGCTGATTGCTTCCGCGCAGAACACCTTTTCCCTTGCGCAGGAAAGGCGCGCGCAGAGCAAAGCGGCGGAGACTCTGGGCAGGCGTGATCTTTCTATCCTCAGGGAGCTGTTCTTCTGGCCCTGGCCGCCGCAGTACAGAGAGCTGATGATCTGCATGGAGACGGCGGGAAAACCTTCCGACGCGGGCCTTGCAGTCATGGAGCTGGCAGAGGCCCTGGCACAGAGCGAAGACGAAGAAGACTTCGCACGAGCCGGAGAGGGTTTTTACCACCGCTATGGAGCCGGGCTTTTCGGCATGAACAGAGCCTTTAACGTGCGCGTGGACGAGAAGGGACGCGCGCGGCTCAACCCGCTGCGGAATACAGAGGAAATCAGCCTTGACAGCCTGATCGGCTATGAGACGCAGAAGCAGAGGCTGAGGGACAATACGGAGGCCTTTATCGCCGGGCGGCCGGCCAACAACGTGCTGCTCTACGGCGACGGCGGCACCGGCAAATCGACCAGCGTCAGGGCCATCGCCAGCAGCTACTGGCGGCAGGGTCTGCGCATCATTCAGATCTACCGGCACCAGATGAAGTATCTGACGCAGATCATTGATGAGATCAAAAACAGAAATTATCGCTTTATCATATACATGGACGATCTGTCGTTCGAGGATTTCGAGACGGAATACAAATACCTCAAGGCTGTCATCGAGGGCGGGCTTGAGCCGCGGCCTGAGAATGTGCTGATCTACGCCACCTCAAACCGCCGTCATCTGATCAAGGAAACCTTTAGGGACAGAAACGATATTGACTACGAAGGAGACATTCACCGCAGCGATTCGATGGAAGAAAAGCTCAGCCTGGCAGAGAGGTTTGGCCTGCAAATCTATTACGGCAAGCCGGGCCGCGATGAGTTCCACCGCATCGTTTTGGAGCTGGCCAAAAGAGAGGGACTTTCACTGGACGCCGAAAAGCTTCACAGCGAAGCGACGAAATGGGAGATAAGACGAGGCGGAGTTTCCGGCAGGAGCGCCAGACAGCTTATCGACTACTTGAAAGGAATGGAGGGAAAAACTCAATGAAGATCACAGGAGCCGAAGCAGTTATCAGGGTGCTTTTGGAACACGGGGTGGACACCGTTTTCGGCTATCCCGGCGGCACCGCCATCATCATCTACGATGAGCTGTACAAGCATGCAGATCAGATAACTCACATCCTCACAGCTCACGAGCAGGGAGCGGCCCATGCGGCCGACGGCTATGCGCGTTCGACGGGCAAGACCGGCGTTGCCATCGCCACCAGCGGCCCGGGCGCGACCAATCTGGTCACCGGCATCGCTACCGCCTTTATGGACAGCGTACCGACCGTCTTTATCACCGCCAACGTCGGCAATACCCTGATCGGCCGCGACGCCTTTCAGGAGGTGTGCATCACGGGCGTGACCTTTCCGATCACCAAGCACAGCTTCTTCGTCAACCGCAAGGAGGATCTGGTGGACGCCATGCGCGACGCCTTCAGGATCGCCAACGAGGGGCGCAAAGGGCCGGTGCTGGTGGACATGACCAAGGATGTGACCGAGGCGCTGATCGACTATAAGCCGGCGCCAAACTATCCGCTCCGCCGGATCACGGATCCGCAGGAGGACAGCAAGCTGGCGCATTTCGCCGACTATATCAACAACGCCGAAAGGCCGCTGATCCTGGCCGGCGGCGGCGTGATTTCCGCCGGTGCTTCCAAAGAGGTGCAGGAGCTGATCAGAAAGGCGGATATTCCGGCTGTCAACACGCTGATGGGGCTGGGCAGCATCCCGTCAAGCGAGGAGCGCTTTTTCGGCATGCTGGGCATGCACGGCTCTTATGCGGCCAACAGATGCGCGGCGGAGGCCGATCTGATCCTGGCCATCGGTACCAGGTTCAGCGACCGCGTGGCGCTCAATCCGAAAAAATTTGCCAGAAAGGCTAAGGTGCTGCAGATCGATCTCGACCGCAGCGAGGTGAACAAGAACGTGATGGTAGCCGAGAGCATCATCGGCGACTGCCGCGACGCGCTGCAAAAGCTCCTGCCGAAGATCGGGGAAAGCTCGCACCGCGGCTGGGTAGAGCAGATCGCAGCCTGGGACAGGGAAAAGCCGACCCACGTCAGGGACTGCAACGCCCGCATGAACCCGGAGGAGATAATCAGATACATCTGCGCCCACACCGACAAGGAGACGGTCTACGCCACCGACGTCGGTCAGCATCAGATGTGGGCCGCGCAGTACGTGCAGCAGACCAGGCCGCGCAACTATCTTTCCAGCGGCGGACTGGGCACGATGGGCTTCGGCTACGGAGCGGCGATCGGCGCTCAGCTCGGTAACCCGGACAAGCGGGTGATCCATTTCACCAGCGACGGCTCGCTGCACATGAATCTCAACGAGGCCTGCACCGCCGTTTCGCACCGGCTGCCGATCATCACCGTGATCTTCAACAACAGGGTGCTGGGCATGGTCTACCAGTGGCAGACGCTCTTGTACGAGGGACGCTATTCGCAGACTACGCCGGACAGAAAGACGGATTTCGTCAAGCTGATCGAAGCCTTCGGCGGCCACGGTTTTCGCGCCCGCACGATGGAAGAGTTTGCGCAGGCTTTCGGCCAGGCGCTCAAATGCGAAGGGCCGGTGTGGATCGACTGCGATATTGCGGCCGAGGATCTGGTGCTGCCGATGATCCAGAACGGACAGACGGTAGACGAGATCATTTATTAGGAAGGAGGGAACGGCATGAAAAAGGAAGTAGTCAGCGTATATGTGGATAACAAGGCCAACGTGCTCTCGCGGGTAGTGAGCCTGTACGGCCGGAGAGGCTTTAACATCGATTCCCTCACCGTATCGGCCACCAACGACCCCGACATTTCGCGCATCACCATCGTCTTTGAGGGCGATTACCTGACGCTGCATCAGATCGTGGCGCAGACGGAAAAGCTGGAAGTGGTCAGGAGCGTCAAGACGCTCGACAGCGGCAAGAGCTTTTTCCGCGAGCTTTTAATGATCAAGGTCAGGGCCGGCAAGGAAAAGCGCCGCGAAATCAAGGAAATCGTCGATATATACAGGGCCAAGATCATCAATCTCACCAAGGAGGAGATGGTGCTGGAGCTGACGGGAGCGCCGGAGAAGCTGGACGCCTTTCTGGAGCTCATCAAGGAGTATGAGATCACCGATATTTGCCGCACCGGCGTTACCGGTATCGAAAAATAAATTATAATTCAACAAAGTAAAATAAAAGGAGAGCAAAAGAAATGATCAACAAGTATTATGACACGGATTGCAACTTCAGCATGCTGGACGGAAAGACCATCGCCATCATCGGCTTCGGCAGCCAGGGCCATGCCCATGCCATGAACCTTTCCGAGAGCGGAGCAAACGTAGTAGTAGGTCTCAGACCCGGTTCGGCGCATACCGCCAAGGCGGAGGCGGCCGGCCTGAAAGTGATGGGCATCGAGGAAGCCGCCGAGGCAGGCGACATCGTGATGATCCTCACTCCTGACGAACTGCAGGCCAAGATATACAAAGAGCAGATCGAAAAGCACATGAAACCGGGCAACGTGCTGGCTTTCGCCCACGGCTTCAACATTCACTTCAACCAGATCGTGCCGGCCAAGGATCTGGACGTGATTATGATCGCGCCTAAGGGACCGGGACATACCGTCAGAAGCCAGTACGTAGAGGGCAAGGGCGTGCCGAGCCTGATCGCCGTTTACCAGGACGCTTCCGGCAAGGCCAAGGATTACGCGCTGGCCTACGCCAGCGGCATCGGCGCCGGACGGGCCGGTATCCTGGAGACCACCTTCAAGGAAGAGACCGAGACCGACCTCTTCGGCGAGCAGGCTGTTCTCTGCGGCGGTGTCTGCGAGCTGATGAAGGCCGGCTTCGACACGCTGGTAGAGGCGGGTTACGAGCCGGAGATGGCATACTTTGAATGTATCCACGAGATGAAGCTGATCGTTGACCTCATCAACGAGGGCGGCTTCGACAAGATGAGATATTCGATCTCCAACACCGCTGAGTACGGCGACTACAGAACCGGCAAGCGCATCATCACCGAGGAGACCAGAAAAGAGATGAAGAAGGTTCTGGCCGAGATCCAGGACGGCACCTTCGCCAGCGAATTCATTCAGGAATTCAACGCCGGCGGCAAGGCCAGGTTCCTCGCCACCAGAAAGAAGGAAGCTTCTCATCTGCTGTGCAAGACCGGCGCAGAGCTGAGAAAGATGATGAGCTGGCTGAAAAAATAGAAAGGCGAGGCGAAAGCTGAGATGAAAGAGAGAAGCAAGAATGTAACGGAGGGTGTGGAAAGGGCGCCGATGCGCAGCCTTTTCTACGCCATGGGATATACGGAAGAGGAGCTGGCAAGGCCGCTGATCGCCGTCGTTTCGGCACACAGCGAGATCGTTCCCGGCCATATCCACCTGGATAAGCTCACCGAGGCCGTCAAGGCCGGCGTGCGGATGGCCGGCGGCACCCCGATCATGGTGCCGGCTATCGGCGTCTGCGACGGCATCGCCATGGGGCACGTAGGCATGAAGTATTCGCTGCCCAGCCGCGAGCTGATCGCCGACAGCGTGGAGACCATGGTCATCGCTCACGCCTTTGACGGCGTGGTGCTGGTGCCTAACTGCGACAAGATCGTACCGGGCATGGTGATGGCAGCCGTGCGCATGAACATTCCGGCCATCGTCTGCTCCGGCGGACCGATGATGAGCGGTCTGGTGGGCGGCGTGGAAACCAGCCTTTCCAAGATGTTCGAGGCGGTCGGCGCCAGAAAGGCCGGCCTCATCGACGATGCGGGTCTGCTCGAATACGAGCAGAACGTCTGCCCGGGCTGCGGTTCCTGCTCCGGCATGTACACGGCCAACAGCATGAACTGCCTCTGCGAGGCGATCGGCATCGCCCTGCCGGGCAACGGAACGATCCCGGCCGTTTCCAACAAGAGGACCATGCTGGCCAAGCACGCCGGCATGGCGATCATGGAGCTGGTGAAAAAAGACGTCAAGGCGCGGGACATCATCAACGAAAAATCGATCAAAAACGCCATCGCCTGCGACATGGCGCTGGGCTGTTCCTCCAACAGCGTACTGCACCTGCTGGCCATCGCGCATGAGGCCGGCGTAACCGTCGATCTTAACATGTTCAACCAGATCAGCCAGGTCACCCCGAACCTCTGCCATCTGGCGCCGGCGGGCGGCACGCATATGCACGACCTGGACAACGCCGGCGGCGTGCCGGCGGTGCTGGCTCAGCTGGCTTCAAAGGGATTGATCGACACTTCTCTGCCGACCGTTTCGGGCAAGACCGTCGCTGAGAACATCGCCGGGCGTGCGATCAAAGACGAGGGCGCGATCAGGCCGATAGACAGTCCTTACAGCCAGACGGGCGGCATCGCCATCCTCTGGGGCAACATCGCCAGAGACGGCTGCGTAGTCAAGAGAAGCGCGGTAGCGCCGGAGATGCTGGTTCATTCAGGTCCGGCCCGCGTCTTTAACGGCGAGGAGGAAGCCATCGCCGCCATCTACGCCGGACAGATCAAGGACGGCGAGGTCGTGGTGATCAGATACGAAGGCCCTAAGGGCGGCCCGGGCATGAGAGAGATGCTCAAT
>CALWNX010000109.1 GCA_944382925.1 uncultured Clostridia bacterium
GCGTACAAGAAAAGACGTCTTTGACATTGATCGTTGAGGCATCAATGTCATTTTTATTTTTCACCGGCAAAAGGCCCGCCGGGCAGCAGAAAATCGCCGGGCAGCAAAAGGCCCGCCGGGAGGCAGACGAGGAGGAAGACATGGAAAAGAAAGAGCAGCTATATGAGGGCAAAGCAAAAAAAGTTTACAGCACCGACGAGCAGGAGCTGCTGATCGTCGAATACAAGGACGACGCCACCGCCTTCAACGGGCAGAAGCGCGGCACCATCGCCGGCAAGGGCGCGATCAACAACCGCATGAGCAACCTGCTGATGCAGCTTTTGGAAAAGGAAGGCGTCCCGACGCATTTTGTGCGCGAGCTAAACGAGCGGCAGACGCTGGTCAAAAGAGTGGAAATCGTGCCGCTGGAGGTAATCATACGCAACATCGCCGCCGGTTCCTTCGCCAAAAGATACGGCGTCAGCGAAGGCCTGATCTTCGACGAGCCGACGATCGAGTTTTCCTATAAGAACGACGAGCTGGGCGATCCGCTGATCAACAGCTATCACGCACGGGCCCTTAAGCTGGCCAGCGCGGAGGAAATCGAGAGAATCAAGGAGCTTGCCTTTGCGATCAACGAAAAGCTCAGAGAAATCTGGGCAGGCTGCGGCGTCACGCTGGTGGACTTCAAGCTGGAATTCGGTCGCCTTCATGACGGCAGCATCGTGCTGGCAGACGAGATCAGCCCGGACACCTGCCGCCTGTGGGACAGCGCCAGCGGCGAAAAGCTCGACAAGGACAGATTCCGCCGCGATCTGGGCGGCGTCGAGGACGCTTACCGCGAAGTCATGAAGAGGCTCAGAGAACACATCTAAACGCTTTACAGGATCCAAACGAGGGAGGGCAGAGAAATGTCAAATTGTGCAATAGTAGGCATCAACTGGGGCGACGAAGGCAAGGGCCGCATGGTCGACCTGCTGACAGAAAAATACGATATTGTAGTGCGCTTTCAGGGCGGCGGCAACGCCGGGCACACCGTCATCAACCAGTACGGCAAACACGCCCTGCACCTGCTGCCGTCGGGAATCTTCAGAGACGGCGTCGTCAACATCCTCGGCAACGGCGTGGCACTGGACCCGCAGAACCTGTGGCAGGAAATGCAGGGTCTGATCGAAGCCGGCGTGCCGCTGACGCCGGAAAACCTGATGATCAGCGACCGCGCTTCGCTGCTGCTCCCGTGGCACAGAGATCTCGACGAGCTCGAAGAAGCCCGTCTGGCCGACAAGAAATACGGCTCCACCAAACAGGGCATCGCCCCTTTCTACGGCGACAAGAACCAGAAAAAGACCATCCTGGCGGGCGAACTTTTCTACCCGCAGGAGCTGAAGGTTCATCTGGCCGATATAATGGAATGGAAGAACCTCACGCTCACCCGCGTTTACGGCGCTTGCGGCTACACGGCAGAAATGCTGCAGCAGTGGCTTGACGAATACTGCGAAAAGCTCAAGCCTTTCGTGCGCGACACAGGTGCTTTTCTGCGTCAGGCACAGGCCGCCGGCAAGAGTATTCTCTTCGAGGCGCAGCTGGGCGCGCTGCGAGACCTGGATTACGGCATCCATCCATATACCACATCCTCCAACACGCTGGCCGCCTATGCGCCGGTGGGCTCGGGTCTGCCGTCGGCGAAGATCGAGGAAGTGGTCGGCGTAGTCAAGGCGTATTCGACCTGTGTGGGTGAAGGGCCTTTCGTCTGCGAAATGAGCGGGCCGGAGGCAGAGGAGCTGCGCAGGGCCGGCGACGAGTACGGTGCCAAGACGGGACGGCCGCGCCGCGTGGGGCCGCTGGATATGGTGGCGACCCGTTACGGCGTGCAGCTGCAGGGGGCCACAGAGCTGGCTCTTACCAAGCTTGACGTGCTCAGCTACATGAAGGAAATCCCGGTCTGCACGCATTACCTGCTTGACGGCGAGGAGATCAGCGACTTTCCGTTCCCGACCGCGCTGGCAGAGGCAAAGCCGCAGCTTGCTTATCTGCCGGGCTGGCAGCAGGATATTTCCGCCGCACGCACCTGGCAGGAGCTGCCGCAGGAGGCCAGAGATTACGTTAACTTCATCGAAGAAGCTGTCGGCTGCCTGATCACCTATGTTTCCGTCGGACCGGAGCGCGACAGCATCATCATCAGAGAAAAAACAGGAGGGCAGAAATGAGTTTGAGCGCAACACAGAAATACGAATCGCCGCTGGCTTCGAGGTACGCATCGGCATACATGCTGAAGCTGTTTTCGGCCGACACCCGCTACCAGATCTGGCGCCGGCTCTGGGTGGCGCTGGCCAGGGCTGAGCATAAGCTCGGGCTGCCCGTTTCGGCGCAGCAGGTCAGGGAGCTTGAGGCGCATATCACTGATATAGACTATGACTGCGTGCGCAAGCGCGAAAGCGAGGTGCGCCACGACGTGATGGCGCACGTCTACGCTTACGGCAAGGCAGCGCCAGAAGCTGCCGGCATCATTCACCTGGGGGCTACCAGCTGCTATGTGACCGACAATGCCGATCTGATCATCTACCGCGACGCGCTTTCGTATCTGCGCGGCGAGCTGCTGGGCGTGATCGCCAATCTGGCCGCCTTTGCTGATAAGTATAAAAGCCTGCCGACGCTGGGCTACACGCACTACCAGCCGGCGCAGCTGGTGACGGTGGGCAAGAGGGCTTCCCTGTGGCTGCAGGACTTTGCCGCCGACCTGGCAGAAATCGATTTCGTCCTGCAAAGCTTCAGATTTCTGGGCTGCCGCGGCACGACCGGCACCGAAGCGAGCTTTCTGGAGCTGTTTGCCGGCGACAGTGAAAAAATCGACGAAATGAACCGCATGATCGCCGCTGAATTCGGCTTTGATCAGCTCTTTGCCGTCTGCGGGCAGACTTATCCACGCAAGCTCGACAGCCGCATCCTCAACTGCCTGTCGGGGATCGCGCAGAGCTGTTATCGCATGGCTAATGACATCCGTCTCCTGCAGCACGACCGCCAGCTGGAAGAACCGTTTGAGAAAAACCAGATCGGCTCCTCCGCCATGGCCTATAAGCGAAACCCTATGCGCAGCGAACGCATCTGCTCGCTGGCCCGCTATCTGATGGCCGACGCGGCTAACGCGGCGATGACAGCCTCCACGCAGTGGCTGGAAAGAACGCTCGACGATTCTGCCAACCGCCGCATATCCATGCCGGAAGGCTTCCTCTGCGCCGACGCGCTGCTGAGGCTGGCGCAGAACGTGACCGACGGGCTTTGCGTCAACGAAAAGGTGATCGAAAAGACGGTGCGCGAATACCTGCCTTTCATTGCCACCGAAAATCTGCTCATGGAAGCCGTCAAGAAGGGCGGCGACCGCCAGCAGCTGCACGAAGTCATCCGCCGCTGCTCGATGGAGGCCTCGGCCCGCATGAAAGAGGGACTGGACTGCGATCTGCTTGCGCGTCTGGCCGCGGAGCCGCAGTTTGGCCTCAGCGAAAAAGAAATGAAGGAGCTCCTTGATCCGCGCCTTTATACCGGTCGCTGCCAGCAGCAGGTCGAAGCGCTGCTTGACAGCCTGCAGCCATTGCTGGCACAGGCCGCGCCGCACGCAGAGGAGATCACGATATGAAGGAGAAAACTATGGACAGAGAAATGATTCTGGTCCTCGATTTCGGCGGACAGTACAATCAGCTCATCGCCCGCCGGGTCAGAGAGTGCAGCGTATACTGCGAAGTTCATCCTTATACGATGACGCCGGACGAGATCAGCAAGCTGGCGCCGCGCGGCATCATCCTCACCGGCGGTCCGAACAGCGTCTACGATCCGGCCTCACCGCATGCGCCGCGGGAGCTGTTTGAGCTGGGCATCCCGATTCTGGGCATCTGCTACGGAGCCCAGCTGATGGCCTATACCTTGGGTGGCAAAGTCAGCACGGCCCCGGTCAGCGAGTACGGCAAGACTCTTGTCACCGTGCGCGACAAGTCCGGGCTTCTGCGCGACGTCGCCGATGAAACTGCGGTGTGGATGAGCCACACGGATTACATAGAAAAAATGCCGGCAGGCTTTCGTGCGACGGCCAAGACGCCGGTCTGCCCGGTGGCTGCCATGGAAAACCGCGAGGCCGGACTTTACGCTTTTCAATTCCACCCGGAAGTCACTCATTCCGTCGAGGGCATGAAAATGCTTTCCGCCTTTGTGCTGGGCGCCTGCGGCTGCAGGGGCACGTGGAAAATGGACAGCTTCGTGGAAAACGCCATCGCCGAAATCCGCGCCAAAGTGGGCAGCGGCAAGGTGCTCTGCGCCCTTTCCGGAGGAGTCGACTCTTCGGTGGCGGCGGTTCTCATGTCCAAAGCCGTGGGCAAACAGCTGACCTGCGTTTTCGTCGATCACGGCCTGCTGCGCAAGGACGAGGGCGATCAGGTGGAA
>CALWNX010000110.1 GCA_944382925.1 uncultured Clostridia bacterium
TTGGCGGCGATGCCGGTGGCCATGTTGGTGATGCAGGAAATTCCCAGCACCTTCATGCCCAGGTAGTTAGCCGCGATGACTTCAGGTACGGTCGACATGCCGACGGCGTCGGCGCCCATGACAGCAAAGGCGCGGATTTCGGCCGCCGATTCAAAGCAAGGGCCCGGATAGAAATTATACACGCCGTGGCGGCACTCGATGCCCAGCGACGCTGCCGTTTTTTCCGCCTTGGAAAGCAGTTCTTTGCTGAAGGCCTCCGTCATGTCCGGGAAGCGAGGCCCCAGCCGCTCGTCGTTGATGCCGATGAGCGAATTGTTGGCCGAGAAATTGATGTAATCGGTAATCAGCATCAGATCGCCGGGCTTGAAATCCTTGTTGATAGCGCCGCAGGCATTCGTGATGATCACCGACTGAACGCCGAGCTGCTTCATGACATAGAGCGGATAAGTGACCTCCTTCATCGTGAAGCCTTCATAATAGTGGAAGCGCCCCTGCATGGCGATGATGCGGCGGCTGCCGATGCTGCCCAGCACCAGATTGCCGGCGTGACCCTCGACGTGCGACTGCGGAAAATGCGGAATCTCCGTGTAAGGAATGACTTCCTTATCTTCCATCACATCGACCAGCGCGCCCAGGCCGCTGCCGAGGACGACGCCGATGCTCGGCTCCTGCGCAATGCGGCCCCTGATATATGCCGCTGATTCCATTATCTGATCGTAAAACATATGCTCTACTCCTTTATAAGCTCTTTGACCGAAGCCGCCAGACCGGCCAGGCCCTGAATCTCGGAAGGGATGATGATTTTGGTCGCCTGTCCGTCAGCCACCTTCTCGAAAGCCTCCAGGCTCTTGAGCTTGATGACGGCATCGTCGGCGCCGGCTTCTCTGATCAGCTTGAGACCGTCGGCGGTGGCCTTGTTGATCATGAGGATAGCCTCGGCCTGACCCTCGGCCTCCCTGATCGCGGTCTGCTTGTTGGCCTCCGCCTCGAGGATGGCGGCTTCCTTCTGACCTTCGGCGATGAGGATCTTGGACTTCTTTTCACCCTCGGCAATGAGGATGGCCTCGCGCCTTTCTCTTTCCGCTCTCATCTGCTTTTCCATCGCTACCTGGATGTCCTTAGGCGGAGTGATGTTCTTGACCTCTACGCGGTTGATCTTGATGCCCCAAGGATCGGTAGCGTCGTCCAGCACCATGCGGATCTTGGCGTTTATATGTTCGCGGCTTGTCAGGGACTCGTCGAGCTCCAGCTCGCCGATGATGTTTCTCAAAGTAGTGGCGGTAAGGTTTTCGATCGCATCCATCGGGCTTTCTACGCCGTAAGCATAGAGCTTCGGGTCGGTGATCTGAAAATATACGACCGTGTCGATTTCCATCGTTACGTTATCCTTGGTGATAACAGGCTGCGGCGGAAAATCGATGACCTTCTCTTTCAGCGAAACCTTTCTGGCGATCTTGTCGATAAGCGGAATCTTAAAGTGAAGGCCGACCTGCCAGGTGCCGTGATAGGCGCCCAGCCTCTCTACAACATAGGCTCTGGCCTGCGGTACGATCCTGATGTTGGCGACCAGCAGCCAGATTATCAGTGCAACGACTGCAAAGATGATGACGTATTTCAAAATATCCATGATCTCAAATCCTTTCTTTGTTTAATCTTTCTATATCTTCCTTGGTGACGGGAATGACTACGAGCTTGACGCCTTCGATGGCCTTGACGATCACAAACGAATCCGGCTGGATCGTCACGTCGTACTCGCAGATGGCGCTCCACATCTGCCCCTTGAGGTTCACCTGGCCTGTTTTGAAAGGCTCAATGGTCTCAACCACCGTACCGATCTCGCCGATCAGCGCGTCGATGTTGGTGCTTTCGGCACCTGTGCGCAGCTTTTCCACGAAGATCTTGCGCGTGAAAACCAGGAGGCATATTGAGATGGCGAAGAAAGCGATCACCTGCGTCAGCACAGGAACGTCAAAGACCGAGAGCAGCAGGGCTACGGCCGCTCCGGCTGCAAACCAGATCGTCGTCAGGCCCACGGTCAGTCCCTCGATCACGAGGAAGATTATCGCCAGGGCCAGCCACAGGATGGGCATGGTCAGATATAAGCCGAAAATTGTCATGCGTTTCCCCCTTTGTTTGGTTTTTGCGGGCGCGCGCCTTTGGCAGACGATGCCGAAGGAGCGTTCCCACCAACATTATACCATCATTCGAGGCAAAAGCCTAATAAAATCGGCGCGTAATTTTTATAATTTTATGTAAGAAGTGTCAAAGTCGATGACCGTGAAAAAGTTCGGATATTTGGTCTGGATGGCGCTGTCAATGATCCGCTTGATTTCCTCCTGCGAGTACTGGCAGGAAGAGGAGACCACGATGTCGAAAATCACGTTGGTGTGAGTCGGCCCGCTGACGAAGCGCAGATCGTGCATGCTGATCACGCCCTCGATCGGTTCGATCGTTTTCTTGACGATTTCCATGATCTCGTTTCTGTACGGCGCGGAAAGATCGACCGGGTCCATGTGAGCGGTGACGTTGATCTTGAGCTTTTCGGCGATCTCGTGCTCGACATTGTCCACCAGGTCGTGGCTCTTCATCACATCGACGGCGGCGTCGACCTCCAGATGGATGGAGGCAAAGATCTTGCCCGGTCCGTAGTTGTGCACGGCCAGATCGTGGATGTCGAGGATACCCTCATGGCTCTTGGCGATCTGCGCGATTTCCCTGACCAGCTCGGGATCCGGGGCTTCACCCAGAAGCGGGCTGACGGTCTCCCTGACCAGGCTGATGCCGGACCAGAGGATAAAGATGGCTACGGCCAGACCGAGATAGCCGTCGATCTGCACCTGGGCAAAGTGTCCCACCAGCACGCCCAGCAGCACAACGCTGGTCGAAATCACGTCGTTGCGGCTGTCGGCGCCGGTCGCCATCAGGGTCAGAGAATCGATTTTCTTGCCGGCGGCAATATTGAAGCGCGCCTGCCAGATTTTGATGACGATGGCCAGCAGCAGCACGGCTGCCAGCACCCAGCTGAATTCAAGCGGCTCGGGAGAAATGATCTTCTCTATCGAGCTCTTGCCCAGCTCCACGCCGACGAGGATGATCATCACCGAGACAGCCATGCCGGCCAGGTACTCGATGCGCGCGTGTCCGTAAGGATGTTCGTCGTCCTCGGGAAGGGCGGCAAGGCGAAAGCCGATCAGCGTGATCAGCGAGGAAGAGGCGTCGGCCAGGTTGTTGATGCCGTCGGCGACGATGGCGATACTGCCGGAAAGCCAGCCGATGACGATCTTCATCATGCACAGCAGCGAGTTGGAAACGATACCGACAGCGCCGGCCAGCTTTCCGTAGCTGTCGCGCACGCGGCTGTCCTTGACGTTTTCGCAGTCCTTGACAAATTTGCGGAATAAGAGCTCGTTCATTATTCTTCTGCGCCTCCTTTTTCTGCGCTTCCTTCTTCCGCGCCGGCGGCTTTTTCTGCTTCCAGAGCCTCGCGCACGGCCCGCGCCAGCTGGTCAGGGCAGGAAGTGGACTTGTGGCCGCAGGTGATGCCGGAAAGC
>CALWNX010000111.1 GCA_944382925.1 uncultured Clostridia bacterium
ATACGCAGCCTCGGTCTTAAAACACCTGTTGTTTACGCCGGAAACATCGAAAATCAGGAAGAAATGAAGCTGATCTTCGAAGACAGCGGACAATATCTGTACATTGTAGACAACGTATATCCTAAAATAGATACCCTCAACGTAGAACCATGCCGCAAAGTCATCCAGGACGCGTTTGAAGACCATATCACACACGCCCCGGGCATGGAGCACGTGAGAGACATGGTAAACGGGCCTATCATACCTACGCCGGGCGCCGTTATGGAGTGCGCCAAAGTCCTTTATGACTGTATCGGAGACCTGATGGTAATAGACGTGGGAGGAGCCACTACAGATGTTCACGCGGTTACAGAAGATTCAGACGCCGTTGCCCGAATCCTTACCGCGCCGGAGCCAAAAGCGAAGAGAACCGTAGAAGGCGACCTCGGCGTGTATGTCAACAGGATGAAAGTAATCGAATCCATCGGCGAAGAAAAGCTGCGCGAAGAATGTGAAAACAAGCTGCACATTGATCTTGACAAGACTCTCGAAACATATGTGGCCATTCCGAAAAATGAAGACGAAATCAAACTGGTAGAAAGGCTGACTCAGGAAGCAACCCTCAGAGCCGTCGAAAGACACGCCGGTCAGATAAGATATGTCTACGGTCCTTCCGGCCGTCAGACTCTCGCAGAGGGTAAGGACCTGACTCAGGTAAAATATATCGTCGGCACCGGCGGCGCCCTTACACGTCTGCCGCACAGAGTCGACATCATGGGAATGATTCCAAAGGACAACGAGACGGGAATGAAGCTTTATCCGAGCGAAGCGGTCAAGATCCTTGTAGACAACGACTATATCATGGCATCGCTTGGCGTCCTTTCCAAGACCCATCGCGCCGGCGCCATCAAGCTGCTGGCGCAGAGCCTCGGCATGGAGCTTTCCGAGCAGGAGCACACCGCCAATAAGGCACAGTTCATCGAAGAGCTCCAGAGGCTGAACGCCGCCAGCAAGGCCAAAGAAGAAGAGCGGCTGCACCATATCGAAGAAATGGAAAAGATGGGTTACGATATGAGTGAATATAAGAATCCGGAAAAAATAGGCGGAGCCACTCACGAAGAAGTCGAAGCGGCCAAGCGTGAAGCGCTGATGAAAGACCGCACGATGAAAAACAAAGCAGGCTGCGACGGTGACTGCGAGACCTGCACGCGCCGCCACTGCCCTTACGGCAAAAAATGATTGAAAAAGACCGCGCTGCGGTTTTAACAGGAGGAAAAACATGTATCCAAGATTAGTCATAGACATCGGCAAGCTCAGAGCCAATCTTGACGCGGTGGCTCATATCACCAAAGATGAGGGGCACTGCTCCCTGATGATCGTCACCAAGGGACTGTGCGCCGACCGGGAGATGGTGAGCATGGTAGCACAGCATCCGGCCGTTGATTTCGTGGCCGATTCCCGCGTGAAAAATATCCGCACATACGCCGACGAAGTGCGTAAAAACGGCAAAAAGACCGTGCTTTTGCGCATACCGATGCACGACGAGGCGGCGGAAGTGGTCAAATACGTGGATCTGAGCTTCAACTCAGAGCTTTCTACCATCAAGCTTCTCAACGAGGAAGCAAAGAAGGCGGGACTTGTCCACAACGTTCTTTTGATGATCGACCTCGGAGATCTCAGAGAAGGAATTTTCTTCAAGAATGAAGACCAGATATTTGCGGCAGTCGAAGAGATCCTTTCTCTGAGCAATATCAAACTTTACGGAATCGGAGTCAACCTGACCTGCTACGGAGCTATCATACCGAAATACGACAATCTTTCTCAGCTTGCGGATCTGGCTGCGAGGATCGAAACCAGATATGACATAAAGCTGAACATGGTCTCAGGAGGAAACTCCAGCTCTATCTATCTGATCGAAAAAGGACAGCTTCCCGGCGGGATCAACAACCTCAGACTGGGAGAGGCCTTCCTTCTGGGCAATGATACGGCTTACGAGACAAAGCTGCCGGGAACAACAGGAGACACACTGATCCTTGAAGCGCAGATAGTTGAGCTGAAAGAAAAGCCGTCTCTTCCGATAGGCGAGGTGGGGGTAGACGCTTTCGGCCATAAACCGTACTATGAAGACCGCGGCATCATCAAGCGCGCCATTATCGCGATCGGCAAGCAGGATACAGAGCTTGACAGCATGACTCCGCTTGATGAAAAGATCGACATCCTCGGCGGCAGCTCGGATCACATCATCCTCGACGTGACCGGCTCCGATACCGAGTACAAAGTCGGAGACATTGTCAGATTTACCCTTGGCTACGGCGGCATGCTCAAAACTGCCACCAGCCCGTATGTGGAAAAAGTATATATCAAATAGATCTGCGTTGGTGTTGGCAGCCTTTGGTGTTGACAGCCTTTCGCCCACGCCGCAAAAGCCAGCCTTGACCCGATTCCGGCCATGTAAGTGCAGGAAAACGGCCAAAATGTTGGCTTTTTTGTTGCAGTCAGCAGGCGGACAATATGCGCCATCCTGTAATTCCTGGCATGTTTGAAATTCTTCACAAATCCTTCATTGCTAATTGAGCGGGACCCAGTTATAATTGACTCGGAGTCACTTGCGCATAAAGGAGAGAAACAGATGAAACGAGCAATGACACAAGAGGCCAAGGACGCCCGCGCCTGCGCAATACTGGATGCGGCCGAGAAGCTGCTTCTGACAGGCGATTACATGTCCCTGAAGATGGCGGACATCGCCCGCGAAGCCGGGATTTCCAACGGCCTGATCTTTACATATTTTCATACCAAGGAGACGCTGTTCCTCTGCCTCTTGTGGAGGGAATTTAAAGAAAGGATCGCCTATCTGCAGGACGTCATCGCCCGAAAGCAGCCGGCGGACTTTGAGGAAATCGAGGCGCTGGTGCTTTCTGAACTTGAACATGTGCTGCAGGAAAATTCTGTATATATCAAGCTCGAGCCGATGCGGCCGTCGATTCTGGAAAAAAACGTCGACCCGGCGCTGCTTGACAGGATGAAGGAAGACCTCGCCGCCCGCTTTCTCGAGCTGAGCGATAACCTCAGCCGCAGCGGAGCAGTGAGCAGAGAAGATGTGCTGGATATTTTTTTCGCTGAGATAGGGATAATTATCGGCAGCGGCCTGCAAAAGGCCGTCGAACCTGATTTTGACCTGCGCGGCGGCATCATCGCAAGGATGAAATGTTATTTGCAAGGCTTTAGACAGAGTAAAAGGGACAAAGGAGAGAAATAAATGCTGCAAATTGAACATATAAGCAAAGAGTATAAGACGGGAGAGCTCGTGCAGAAAGCGCTCGACGATGTGAGCCTGAACCTCAGAGACAACGAATTTGTCGCCATCCTCGGACCGAGCGGTTCCGGCAAGACTACGCTATTGAACATCATCGGCGGTCTTGACCGCTACGACAGCGGCAACCTGATCATCAACGGGATTTCCACCAGGAAATATAAGGACAGAGACTGGGATTCGTACCGCAACCATACGATCGGCTTTGTTTTTCAGAGCTATAACCTGATACCGCACCAGACGATCCTGTCCAACGTCGAGCTGGCGCTGACGATCTCGGGCATCGGCAAAGAGGAGCGGCGCCAAAGAGCGGCCAAAGCGCTGGCAGAAGTGGGGCTCGGCGATCAGCTGCACAAAAAACCCAACCAGCTTTCGGGCGGTCAGATGCAGAGAGTGGCCATCGCCAGAGCGCTGGTGAACGACCCGGACATCCTGCTGGCCGACGAACCGACGGGCGCGCTTGACAGCGAGACCAGCGTGCAGGTCATGGAGCTGCTCAAGGAAGTGGCCAAGGACCGCCTGGTCGTCATGGTCACTCACAATCCGGAGCTGGCGGAAAAATACGCGACCCGCATCGTCAATCTGCGCGACGGCAAGATCCGCGCGGATTCCGATCCGTTTGAGCCGGAAAAAGAAAAGCTGCCCGAGCCGCAGCACAGGAACATGGGCAAAGCCTCCATGTCGTTTCTTACCGCTCTTTCGCTGAGCTTCAACAACCTTAAGACCAAAAAGGCCAGGACGATTCTCACCTCGTTTGCCGGCTCCATCGGCATCATCGGCATCGCCCTGATCCTTTCGCTTTCGACCGGCGTCAACCGCTATATTGAGACCGTGGAGACGGAGACGCTTTCGCAATATCCGCTGCAGATACAGAGCACGGGGCTTGATCTTTCTTCCATGCTGACGGGCGCCGAAAATGCGAGCACGGCGGTCACAGATGAAGACGGGGAAGGGGATGCTGCGCAGGCGGGAGACGTCGATGTCATCAACATGCTTTCGGGGCTGTTCGCCACCGTCGACGCCAACGACCTTGCCTCGCTGAAAGAATACTTGCAGCAGGGCGGCAGCGGCATCGAAAAATATACCAGCGCGATCGAATACGACTATGACATTGCACCGCAGATCTACCTGCAAAACGATGACGGCTACAGGCAGGTCAACCCGGACAAGAGCTTTGAAGCGCTGGGCTTTGGCTCTTCCTCCGGCGCCAACAGCATGATGTCGACGATGATGAGCACCGATGTTTTCTACCAGATGCCGGAAAACGCCGACCTCTACGAAAGCCAGTACGACGTCAAAGCCGGACGCTGGCCGGAAAGCTATGACGAATGTGTGATCGTCCTCACCTCAGGTGGAAACCTGAGCGACTTCATGATCTATTCTCTCGGCCTGCGCGACTACGCGGAGCTGGAGGAAATGATCAGCCAGTTCATCAACGAAGAGAATGTCACCGTACCTGAGGACATGGGCTCCTACGGCTACGAAGACCTGCTGGGCGTGTCCTTTAAGCTGATAAACGCGGCGGACCGTTATCAGTATGACAGCCAGTATCAGGTCTGGAAAGACAAGTCGGACGACAAAGAATATATGAACAGCCTCATAGACGGCGGCGAGGAGCTTAAGATCGTCGGCGTCGTACAGCCGTCAGAGGACGCTAACGGTCTGATGCTGATGACGGGCATCGGCTATACAGCGGCGTTGACCGAGCACGTGGCCGAGCAGGCACAGCAGAGCCAGATCGTCAAAGATCAGCTGGCAGACAGGACGCACAACGTTCTGACCGGCGAAGCATTCGGTGAGCAGAGCGACAATGCGGGCTTTGACATGAGCAGCCTGTTTACGATCGACGAAGAAAAGCTGCAGGCGGCCTTTACGGTCGATGAAAGCGTGATCGCCGCAGCGATGGAAGAGGCCTTTGGTGAAATGGCGCAGGGCGCGGCGGGCGGCATGTCGGCCGAGTCCATGCAGAAGATGATGACGGCGCTGATGGCAGGCTTCCAGGAGTACAGCGCGCAGAACGCGGGCGCAGGAAGCAGCGGTCTGAGCGAATATCTCAATACGCCGCAGGCCAACGAGATAATCGCCACAAACCTCGCGGAAATCATCGCTTCTAACGGAGGGCTGACGATCTCAGCGGAGCAGATGCAGACGCTGATGACGGACATAATGAAGGGCTATCAGCAGTATGCCGCCGAACAGGGCTATACCGACCCGGCGCGCTTCGACGAGTATCTGGCCGAATACATGGCGACAGAACAGGCGCAGCAGATCATAGACGCCTGGTCGCAGGAAGCCTTCGCCGGCCTCGGCGATCTGACGATTTCAGCCGCGCAGAAAGAAAAGCT
Source organism: uncultured Clostridia bacterium (assembly GCA_944382925.1). Classification (GTDB taxonomy): domain Bacteria; phylum Bacillota; class Clostridia; order Peptostreptococcales; family Anaerovoracaceae; genus Fimisoma. The sequence continues at coordinate 5,635 of CALWNX010000111.1, forward strand.
GATGCAGGAGCTCACCGCCGGCTACCTGGCCTATGCGGAAGAAAACGGACTGGGCGAAAGCCTGACGGGCACATCGCTCAGCGAGCAGTTTGCCGCCTATCTGGAAACGCCGCAGGCCGCGGCCCTGATGGCGGAAGCCTTCGCGCCGGCCTCGGATTCGGTGGACATGGAAGCGGTCAGCGCACAGCTTTCGGCGGCTATGGAAAACGCAATCAGCATCGATACGGACGCCTTTGCCCATAGCTTCAGCATGAATATGGACGGCGAAGAGCTGATGGAGCTGATGATGTCCATGAGCACCTCGGAGGGTTCGACCTTAGAAAGCAATCTGCGCTCGCTCGGCTACGCTGACTTCGATTCGCCGAGCATGATCAGCATTTATCCGCTCGATTTTGAAAGCAAGGAGCAGGTGGTAGCCATCCTCGACGATTATAACGCGCGCATGGAAGCGGCCGGCGCAGAAGAAAAGGTCATCACCTATACCGACATCGTCGGCGCGATGATGTCCTCGGTGACGACGATCATCGACGTCATCAGCTACGTGCTGATCGCCTTCGTGGCGATTTCGCTGGTGGTGTCTTCGATCATGATCGGAGTCATCACCTATATCAGCGTACTCGAAAGACAGAAGGAAATCGGCATCCTGCGCGCGATCGGCGCTTCCAAGAGCAATATTTCGCAGGTATTCAACGCCGAGACCTTTATCATCGGTCTCTGCGCCGGCGTGATGGGCATCCTGATCACGCTGCTGATCTTGCTGCCGGGCAACGCGCTGATTCATCATCTGGCCGGTACGAACGACATCAGCGCCGTCCTGCCGGTAGTGCCGGCGGTGATCCTGATCGTGCTCAGCATCGTGCTGACGCTGATCGGAGGTATCATCCCGTCGCGCAAGGCCGCCAAGAGCGACCCGGTGACCGCCCTGCGCACGGAGTAGGCCGCGCGGGAATGGCCCGCGCGGTTTTGCGGCCCCGCGCGGTTTTGTGGCCCCGCGCATTTCCCTCTCGGAGGGCGAATTCAGGCACGCAAGGGAACAGAGGACAAGCTTTTGTTCTCCACACTTTGATTTTGCGGGTGTCGCGAAAAGAGCGGACAAAGAATTGTTCTTTTGACAGTGATAAGCGGCACTTTGAGAAAAAAACTGGCAAAAGCTGAGCTGTTAATTGCGCGTTCATTATGGAAAAAAGGCGTTTTCAGCGCTTTTTCTCTGCTCCGATAAGCGTGCAGCCGCGACCTGGGCGATCGTTTTTTCTTTGAAGGCACATTGCGAGAAAGCAGAGAAAAAAACTTTGTCCGCTGTTTTCGCAAAGGCGGCTTTATGAATCCTTCGAGAAAAAAGCCCGTCCTCTGTTCCCTTGAGGCGGTGGTGCTAATCAAAAAGAGGGGCATGACTATATAATACGAGGAAAAATCTCTGTCCTCCGGGCATATGTAACCCAAATAAAAAACGCCGGCCGCGGATCTCCGCGGCCGGCGCACTGTTGTTATCAGATCTTTTCAAAATCCTCAGCTCCGTGCTTGCAGAGCGGACAGATGAAGTCAGGCGGCAGCTCGTCGCCTTCGTAAACGTAGCCGCAGATCTTGCAGACGTAGCCGTGTTTCTCTTCTTCGATCTTCGGCTGCGGCTTTGGCTTGATGTGCGCAAAGTAGTAGGCGTAGGTCACCGAAGGCTCATCGCCGAGGATTTCTGCCTCTGTCACTTCGGCAACGAACAGGGTGTGTGAGCCGTAATCGTAAGCGTCGACTACCTTCGCCGACATGAAAGCGTTAGTGTTGGCGGTAACGTAGAGCAGACCGTTGGCGCTTCTGGCCACGTTCTGCTCGAAGCCGGCCAGCTTGTCGGTATCCTTGCCGCTGGCAAAGCCGAAACGCTTGAAGGTCTCAAACGGGACGCTTTCCGTCAGGAAGGAAATATTGAAGACGCCCGTGCTGAGGATCATATCGTGCGTATAGTTGGCCTTGTTGACAGCGATGTTGATGCGTCCCGGCGTGCTGGTCAGCTGCGCGGCCGTATTGATGATGCAGCCGTTATCCTTGTCGCCGGCCCTGGCCGTCAGAACGAACAGACCGTAAGAGAACTTGTGCATTACGGAAGGGTCGATCTTAGCGGCGGCCATGGCCTCTGCAGAGGCAACCGGCTTTTCAAAGCGCGGAACGGTGGCGGAGATCGCGGCTACCAGAGCGTCAAGCTCGGCTTCCTGCTCAGGCTTGAGCGACGACTTGATCGTGAGAGTGTTTTCCAGGACCGTCATATCCTTGCAGCTTTCGATGATCTTGCGCATCAGGCTGCCGCTGGTCGGAGCCCAGGAGCCGTTTTCGACCAGGGCGACCGTGCGGTTTTGCAGGTTGTGAGCCGCCAGATCGTTGAGCAGCTCTTCCATGGAAACGAAGATGCCGGCGTTGTAGGTTGTAGAGGCAAAGAGCAGGTGGCTCCACTTGAAGGCCGCGGCGATGATTTCAGAAGCCGGGGTCACGGAGACGTCGAACATTTCCGTCTTGATTCCCAGATCGCGCAGGCGGGCAGAAATGATTTCCGCCGTGTTTTCCGTATGCCCGTAGACGGAAGCATAGGCGATCATCACGCCGGTTTCCTCCGGCGTATAGGTGCTCCATTTTACGTATTTATCAAAGAAATCTTCGAGATTTCTTCTCCAGACAAAGCCGTGCAGCGGGCAGATCATCTTAAGCTCCACGTTGTGCAGCTTTTTCAGCAGCGCCTGCACCTGGTTGCCGTATTTGCCGACGATGTTGCAGTAATAGCGGCGCGCCTCGTCCATGTAATCCCTGGCGAAATCCACCTCATCGGCAAAGATCGCTCCGTTGAGGGCTCCGAAAGTACCGAAGGCGTCAGCGGAGAACAGGGTGCCGGTGCTCTCGTCGAAAGTTACCATGACCTCCGGCCAGTGCACCATCGGCGCCATGAAAAATTTCAGCACGTGTCTGCCGGTGTTCAGAGTATCGCCTTCCTTGACGATAAAGGCTCTGGCAGAAAGATCGACGTTGAAAAACTGTTTGATCATCTCCAGAATCTTGCTGTTGCAGACTACCTTTACGTCGGGGTAGCGAAGCAGCAGCTCCGAAAGCGTCGCCGAATGGTCGGGAACGTCACCGGCAGCAGCGTGGGCTCAGTGGTGGAGCCGTCATAGTTGGGAACAAAGTCCACGGTCTCCTTGTCAATGTCCCGGAACAGCTCCTCGCAGACCGGTTCCAGCTTGGCCTCGGTATAACGGCTGGCGGCGCAGGCCATGTCCCGGCTGTAGGCCATGCCGAAGTTGCCCTTGGAATCCACCAAGGGCACCAGCAGGCTCTCGTTGCCGCGGCCCATGCGGACCATGGTGTCGTAGATGGCGGCGTCGCCGTGGGGGTTCAGGTGCATGGTGCTGCCCACGATGTTGGCCGACTTGGTGCGGGCCCCCTTCAAAAGCCCCATGGTGTACATGGTGTACAGCAGCTTGCGGTGGGCGGGCTTGAAGCCGTCGATCTCCGGCAGCGCGCGGGAGACGATGACGCTCATCGCGTAGGGCATGTAGTTGGTCTCCAGCGTTTCGGTGATGGGGGATTCCAGCACGGTGCCCGCCGAGAGGATCTCCACATTGTCGCCCAGCTGGGGCCGGGCGGGGGACGTTTTCTTTTCTTTGCGTTTTGCCATTCTTTGCCCTCTCTCCCCTTTCTCAGCTCAGGTCCAAATCGTCCAGATATTCGGCGCCATGCTCGGCGATATGCTCCTTGCGGCCCTGCAGATTGTCGCCCAAAAGCAGGTCAAAGGTCTTTGCGGTCTGCTCCACATCGGTGGGCATGACTTTGATCAGACGGCGGCTGTCCGGGCTCATGGTGGTCAGCCACATCATTTCGGGGTCGTTCTCGCCCAAACCTTTGGATCGCTGGATGGTGTACTTTGCGTCGCCGATGCGCTTTAAGATGTTGGCCTTTTCCGGCTCGGTGTAGGCAAAGTAGGTCTTGGTTTTGGTGTTGATCTCGTACAGCGGGCTTTCCGCGATATAGACGTAGCCCTCTTTGATGAGGGTGGGCGTCAGGCGGTAGAGCATCGTCAAGATCAGGGTGCGGATCTGGTAGCCGTCCACATCGGCGTCGGTACAGATGACGATCTTGTTGTAGCGCAGGTTTTCCAGCCGGAAGGCGGCCAGGTCCTTGTTGTGGCTGCCGCCCAGGCCGACGCCGCAGCCCATGACGCGGATCAGGTCGGTGATGATGTCCGACTTGAAAATGCGGCTGTAATCGGCTTTGAGGCAGTTCAAAATTTTGCCGCGCACCGGCATGATGGCCTGGAACTCCGAGTCCCGGCTCTGCTTGACGGCGCCCATGGCGGAATCGCCCTCGACGATATACAGCTCCCGGCGGGAGGCGTCGCGGGTGCGGCAGTCCACAAACTTCTGCACCCGGTTGGCCAGGTCCATCTGGGCGGTGATGTTCTTTTTGATGCTGATGCGGGCTTTTTCAGCGTGCTCGCGGCTCTGCTTGTTGATCAGCACCTGCTTGCAGGCTTTTTCGGCCT
>CALWNX010000112.1 GCA_944382925.1 uncultured Clostridia bacterium
GCAGAATTCGCGCAATCTTTCGGAGGCGGCCAAAAAGCTGGGCATCTCCCGGCAAAATCTCAATTACAAGCTAAATAAGCATCAGCTACTTGAAACCAACACATTTTCCAAGTATAATATTAAAGAGTAGAACAAAAAGAAAGAAGAGTTAAAAAAGCTTAGAGGAAGCGGCTGTTTATGGAGAACTTTTTTAATAATATCGTATCGAGCATCGGCATCATGGACGTCCTCGACATCCTGATCGTCGCCTTTATCGTATACAAGGTTCTGGGCTTTATCAGAGAGACCAGAGCCGAGCAGCTGGCCAAGGGTCTGGCCATCCTGGTAGTGATGACGCTGGCCTCGCGGGCGCTGCACCTTTATACACTGAACTGGATACTTTCCGGCCTGATGACCGTCGGACTTTTAGCCATCGTGGTCATCTTTCAGCCGGAGCTTCGTCGTGCGCTGGAGCACCTGGGCAGGAGCAAGTTCGTCAATGTCCTGGACGGAGTAGACAAAGAAGAAGCCAAGCGCATGGTCCTCGAAATGGTGGAAGCTATCGACAGCATGTCCGCCTCCAGGACCGGCGCTTTAATTGTCATTGAAGGAGAAATAACGCTGAGCGACATCGTGGAGACCGGTACCGTCATCGACGCCGCCGTTTCTGCGGAGATGATCGGCAATATCTTCTACGAAGGCGCGCCGCTGCACGACGGGGCGCTGATCGTCAGAGGCGACCGGCTCTATGCGGCCGGCTGCGTGCTACCGCTGACGCAGAACAAGCAGCTTTCCAAGGAGCTGGGTACCAGACACCGCGCCGGTATCGGCATTACCGAAAATTCCGACGCCCTCGTCATCATCGTTTCAGAGGAGACGGGCGTGATATCTATCGCCCAGAACGGCAACCTGACCAGATTCCTTGACGCCAAGAACATCGAAAAGACCCTCCTGGGCCTGTATTTCGACGAAAACAGAAAATATACTCTCACCGAGAGGATCAACATGCTGCTCAGAGGTGGAAAAAATGCTAAAAAGTAAGAAATTCAACATCATACTGGCTCTGGTAGTAGCGATCGCCCTCTGGGCTTACGTGCTCGGTGAGATTAACCCGACCTCCAGCACCGTGGTGCGCAACGTTCCGATCAATTTTCTCAATGAGGAAACCCTGGCGGAGGAGGGGTTGACTGTGCTCAGCACCAGCGCAGAGACTGTCAATGTGACCATTTCCGGGCAGCGGACGGCGATCACGCGGGCGGACAGCGACGATTTTACCGTTACCGTCGATCTTGAGGGCATGCGCATAGGCGAAAACTCCGCGCGCATCAATGTCATCGGCCCGCGCAATGTAGAAATAGAGAGAGTCAACATAGAGAAGCTGACCGTCATGATCGACGAGCAGGTTTCCCTGGAGAAATCCGTCGAGACGCAGTTCCTCGGCCAGATCGCGGATAACCAGGAGGCCTCTGTAATCGAGGCTGAGAAAAACCGCGTCAACGTCAGCGGCCCGAAGACGCTCGTCAACAGCGTGACCAGGCTGCTGGCCAGCATCAGCGTCAGCGACCTTTCCGGTGAGCCGAAGAACCTCAATATCGAGCTGGTGCCGGTAGATGAAAACAATGTCCGCGTAGAGGGCGTAACGATAGAAGGCGGCAACACCATGGACGTCACCGCCGTGCTTTTCAACAAGAAGACCGTGCCGCTGGAGGTGCCGCTGGAAAACCAGGATTCGCATGAGATGGACGTCGAAGTCGACGCGCCTGTGACTGTGGTCGTCAAGGGCAGCGAGGATGCCCTGGCCGAGATCAGCAGCATCAGCTGCCAGAGCATCGACCTTTCTGCGATCACCGAATCGACTACGATCACCCTGACGCCTGTATTGCCGGAGGGAGTGCAGCTGGCCGCAGAGAACCCGACCCTGACGGCAGACATCACGGTCAGGGAGATGGCGAGCAGAACCTTCACCTTCGACAGCAGCGACGTTCTCTTCAGCGTCGAGGCCGAGGGGCTTGGCTACAGCATCGCCGATGCGCAGTTTGAGGTCACGCTCACCGGCAGAGAGAGCGTGCTTGCCGAGCTCAGGCAGGAGGACATCGTGCTTTCTGTCAATACCGAAGGGCTGACTGCCGGAACGCATAATCTGGAAATATCTGTCCGCTGTGAGGCTGAGGTCACGAGAATAGAGATCTCGCCGCTGACGGCGGAGGTCGTGATAGACGAAAAATAATAACAGGAGAGGTGAAGTAATGGGAAGACTCTTTGGTACTGACGGTGTCAGGGGTGTCGCCAACAAGGAGCTGACGCCGGAGCTGGCTTTTAAGCTGGGCAAGGCTGGAGCATACGTACTGAAAAAAGAAAATGATAAGCCGGTTGTGATAATCGGCAAGGATACCCGTATTTCCGGCGACATGCTGGAAAACGCGCTCGCGGCGGGTATTCTGGCTGTCGGTGGCAATGTGATCAAGGTGGGCGTGATCCCCACGCCGGCCGTAGCTTTTCTGGCGCGGCACTACGGAGCCGACGCCGGCATCGTCATCAGCGCTTCGCACAATACTTTTGAATACAACGGGATCAAATTCTTCAACGGCGAGGGCTACAAGCTGGCCGACCTGCTGGAGGAAAAGATCGAAGACATCATCATCAGCAGCGTCGACGTCAACAGCCACATTACCGGCGACAGGATCGGCCGCTGCCTGGAGGCTACCGAAGACGCCGCAGACCTTTATGTCCGCCATCTGCTGCAAACGGTAGATTACCGCCTGGACGGCAAGAAGATCGTACTCGACTGCGCCAACGGCGCTTCGTACCAGATTGCCGTCAGAGTTTACCGCGAGCTGGGGGCAGAGGTCACCGTCATCGGCGACAAGCCGGACGGCATCAACATCAACGATGGCTGCGGCTCCACTCATCCGGAGAAGATGGCAGAGACGGTTAAACGTGTAGGCGCCTGCATCGGCATGGCCTTTGACGGCGACGCCGACCGTCTGATCGTAGCCGACGAAAACGGCCAGGTGATCGACGGAGACCGGGTGATCGCCATCTGTGCCCGCATGCTCAAAGAGCAGGGACGGCTGGCGCAGAACAAGGTGACGGCGACCGTCATGAGCAATATTGGTTTCCATAAAGCCATGGAGAAAGCCGGCATTGAGGTGGATGTGACCGGCGTGGGCGACCGCTACGTGCTGGAGCAGATGCTCAAAAGCGGCTGCGTGATCGGCGGCGAGCAGTCGGGCCATATCATTTTCCGCCAGCACACCACGACCGGAGACGGCGTGCTTTCCTCCCTGCAGCTGATGGGAGCGGTGCTGGCCAGCGGCAAAACTATTTCGCAGCTGGCGGCGGAGATCGAAATCTTTCCGCAGGTGCTGGTAAACGCGAAGATCAACAACGATTACAAGAAGACATATATGGAAGACAGTGAGATCGCGGCGGCCATTGCCAGGGTCGAAAGCGCTCTGGCCGGCAAAGGCCGTGTGCTGATCCGCCCTTCCGGCACCGAACCGCTGGTGCGCGTTATGCTCGAGGGAGAGGATCAGGAGGAGCTCTTGCGCCTGGCGCGGGGGCTGGCGGAGCTCATCGAAAGCAGGCTGCAGTAAGTGGGCGAACCGGCAGAGGCAGACTGAAAGTGGGAAAATATATTTAAACAGGAGTTTTATATGTGTGGAATAGTAGGATACGTAGGAAATAACAACGCCAAGGACGTGATCATCGACGGACTCAAGCGCCTTGAATACAGAGGCTATGATTCGGCCGGCATCGCCGTCATCAGGGACGGAAAGCTGCAGGTCAGAAAGCACGTGGGCGGCATTGAAAATCTGGAGGCGCTGATCGGGACCGACAAGCTGGAAAGCCATATCGGCATCGGCCATACGCGCTGGGCTACGCACGGCGCGCCGTCGGATGTCAACGCTCACCCGCATACCGATCAGTCGGGCGAGATCGCCATCGTTCACAACGGCATCATCGAAAATTATCAGGAGCTGCGGCAGGAGCTGATTGAAAATTACGGCGTCAGCTTTCGCTCGGAGACCGATACCGAGGTCATCGCCCAGCTCATCGGCGTGATATACAAGGAGAAAAAGGATCTGCTCGACGCAGTCTACGGCGCGCTGGAAAAGATGCGCGGCGCTTACGCTATCGCCGCCATTGCCGCCGACGAGCCGGATAAGATCGTCGCCGTCAGAAAGGACGCGCCGCTGATCGCCGGCCTCGGCAAAGGCAGCAATTTCATCGCTTCCGACATCCCGGCCCTGCTCAAATACGTCAAGGAGATCTACCTGATCGAAAATAACGAGGTGGTGCTGGTGACCGCTGACGCGGTGAAGATCTTCGACGAGCAGAGAAACGAGGTCAAGAGGGACGTCTTCCATGTGACCTGGGATGCTGACGCCGCCGAAAAGGAAGGCTACGAGCATTTCATGCTCAAGGAGATCTACGAACAGCCTAAAGGGCTGGCGGACACTCTCGGCCGCCGTCTGAGCCCGGAGGGCAAAATCGATCTCGAGGGCATAGCCTTGCGCAAAGAAGAAATCGAAAAATTAAGCAAGATATACATCGTCGCCTGCGGCACGGCTTATCATGCCGGCCTGGTGGGCAAGTACGTGATCGAGAAGCTGGTGAAGATCCCGGTAGAGGTCGATGTGGCCTCTGAATTCCGTTACCGCGAGCCGCTGATCGACGAAAATACGCTCTTTGTCGCCATCAGCCAGTCCGGCGAGACGCTGGATACGCTGGCGGCGCTGCGCGAAGCCAAGGCGAAAGGAGCCCGCGTGCTCAGCGTGGTCAACGTGGTCGGCAGCTCCGTGGCCCGCGAATCGGACGACGTCTTCTACACCTGGGCCGGCCCGGAAATCGCCGTCGCCTCGACCAAGGCCTACACCACGCAGCTGATGTGCATGTACATGCTGGCCCTTTACATGGGGCTCGAAAAGGGCACCATCGACCGCGCCTATTACGACCGCTTCATCGCCGATCTTAAGGCCGTGCCTGACAAGCTGACGGAGTTCCTTAAGGATACGGAGCACATCGAGCGTCTGGCTTGCCGCCTCTACAACAAGGAACAGGTCTTCTTCATCGGCCGCGGACTTGATGCGGCGGTTTCCTACGAGGGCTCGCTGAAGCTTAAGGAGATCTCGTATATCAATTCGTTTGCCATCGCTGCCGGAGAGCTCAAGCACGGCACCATCGCGTTGATGGAGCCCGGCACGCTGGTCATCGCTCTGGCCTGCCAGGATTTCCTCTACGAAAAGATGGTTTCCAACGTGCAGGAAATCAAGGCCCGCGGCGCCTATGTGCTGGCTGTCGCCAAGGAGGGCAACGAGGCCGTCGGCGAGCAGAGCGACGAGATCATCTACATTCCAAAGATCAGGGACGAGATCGCCCCGCTCCTGAGCGTCGTACCGCTGCAGCTCTTCGCCTATTTTGTGGCGCGCGAGCGCGGCTGCAATATTGATAAGCCAAAGAACCTGGCCAAATCCGTTACGGTTGAGTAGACAGCATAAGCCCGCTGTCCGCTGCGGCGGCAATAGCGGCGGCAGCAGCCCTTTTGCTGCTGTGTTTAATAAAGAAAGGAACAAGCGATGAAACAGTATGAAGTAAGAGACATGAGCCTGGCGCCGTCCGGGCACATGAAGATCCAGTGGGTCAGAGACAACATGCCGCTTCTGCGCGGACTGGAGGAAGAGTTCAAAAAGACCAGACCTTTTGAGGGCGTGAAAATTTCGCTTTCCGTGCACCTCGAGGCCAAGACCGGCTATCTGGCGCTGGTGCTGGCCGCCGGCGGCGCGGAGATCGCCGTCACCGGCAGCAACGTTCTCAGCACCCAGGACGATGTAGTGGCGGCTATCGCTGATGACGGCCACAAGGTTTATGCTTATCACGGCGCTACGCCGGAAGAATACGAGCGGCATATAGAGATGTGCCTTGCGCAGAAGCCGAACATCATCATCGACGACGGCGCCGATCTGGTCAGCTTCCTGCACGAGAAGCGCCCGGATCTGGCTGAAGAGGTCTGGGGCGGCTGCGAGGAGACGACGACCGGCATCATCCGCCTGAAGGCCATGGACAAGCAGGGCGTGCTGAAGTTCCCGATGATGGCCGTCAACGACGCCGACTGCAAGCATCTCTTCGACAACAGATACGGCACCGGTCAGTCGACCTGGGACGGCATCATGCGCAACACCAATCTGATCATCGCCGCCAAGAAGGTGGTAGTCGTAGGCTATGGCTGGTGCTCGCGCGGTATCGCCATGAGGGCGGCGGCGCTGGGCGCGCAGGTCATCGTCACCGAGGTAGATCCTGTCAAGGCCATCGAGGCCAAGATGGACGGCTATTCGGTGATGCCGATGGCCAAAGCCGCGCACTTCGGCGACATCTTCGTTACCGCTACCGGCTGCTGCAAGACCATCACGACCGAACACATGATGAGCATGAAGGACGGCGCGATCCTCGCCAATGCCGGCCATTTCGACAGCGAGATCGATATGAAGGCGCTGGAGGCCTTTGCGGTCGAAAAGAAGCAACGCCGCGCCAACATCATGGGCTACAAGCTGCCTAACGGCAAGTGGGTGAACGTCATCGCCGAGGGCAGGCTGGTCAACATCGCCGCCGCCGACGGCCATCCGGCGGAGATCATGGACCTTAGCTTTGCGGTGCAGGCGCTTTCGGCCAAATACATCCGCGAGCATCACGCGGAGCTGCCGAACAAGCTGATCAATGTTTCCCGCGAGATGGATAATGAAATCGCCCGCCGCAAGCTGGCGGCCTGGGGCATCGAGATCGATACGCTTACTGCCGAGCAGGAAGCGTACCTCGAGAGCTGGCAGATCTAGGATGAAAGAAAACCGGCGCTCCGGCCCTGCGGCCGATAAAGGGGAGGAAAAAGACAATGGAAATCACATACGAAGAGATCAAGGAGCAGACGAAAAAAGCCTGCGCGGAGCTGGTGGAGGCGGCCAGGCTCAAAAGCGGCCAGACGCTGGTCGTGGGCTGTTCTTCCAGCGAGATCATGGGCCTGCGCATCGGCAAGGGCTCTGACATCAACGCGGCTGCAGCCGTCTACGAGGGTCTGATGGAAGTGCTTGCGC